>CAZPPW010000012.1:24615-34694 GCA_964588595.1 uncultured Marinilabiliaceae bacterium | reverse complement strand
GAAGACCGCGTCAATATCTACATCCGCGAAGCAGAATTGCTGGACATCGAGCCGGTAATCGGAGCGCAGCTGTACGAAACTTTGACGAATGTGGGCGACATCGCTCTGGACGAAGTCGGCACGCAGCTGCTTGACGAAACCGGGCAGAACTACATCACTATCAGAGACGAGAACGAGCTGCCGCTCAATGAGTACAAGCTGCTCAACGGCGGCTACTATGAAGACGAGAACGGAGTAAGACATCGCTTCGAGGGAATCCGAAAGGCACTTGCATACTTCGCATATGCGCGTTTCGTGCGCAATCACGGTACGCAAGTCACTCCTTTCGGCGTTGTGAATAAGCTCGGAGATGAGTCGCAGAACGCAGACTCTACGAGCATCGCCGCTGTAAGCGCGGACGCTCGCAGAATCGGCGAGATGTGGCTCGATGAGTCGATGAAGTTTTGGCGCATTGTTGAAGATTGCCGCTGCAAGAACTCAGTATCAGGAGCAAGGACGCACAGACGGAGATTCCTACCTATCGGAGATTGATTTTCAAGACATTATTAACTCAAAATAACAAACTTATATGGCTGGAAAGAAATTTGCTGCCGACTTCGAACGAATAGACGAAGTCAAAACAAATGACAAGGTGCTTATTCAGGACTCCGCCAGCGGAGTTGTGAAGTACGCTTGCCCGGCGCAGATCAATGCGAAGTTTGCGCAGCTTGTGGCTGACATTCAGACCGCGATAGACTGTGCCGCTGCCGCTGAAGCTGCGCAGACCGCCGCAGAGAGCGCAAAAGATGACGCGCAGAGCGCGAAGGCGGATGCGGTATCTGCAAAGGACGCTGCCGTCAGCGCGAAGACCGCTGCGCAGACCGCCGCTGCTGCTCTCACGACTCTCGTAGTGCAGGAGCAGGGGCAGAACACGGACAAAGTGATGTCGCAGAAAGCTGTCACTGACGATTTGACCTTCATCTTCAGGACGCTCGGCAAGTATGCGAACATCGGTACTCGCACTCTCTCGCTCGCAACGAGCGGGAAGTATGTCAACACGGACGGCGGAGAGACCTCGCAGTCCGGCTATGGCATCTCTGCCGCTATCTCCGTGAACAAGGGAGACGAGATACTCGTGCCGAGTGCGAGCGCAGTTCTCGCGGCTTGCTCGGTAGTGTCCAGAAAGACAACTCGCACCTACGCGAAAGTCATCAACTGGATATATACCTACAACGGCGAGAAGTACAACACCGCGACTGCCGACTATGACGGTTCAATCGTGTATACCGCCGTCTATACGGATGACACTTTGACTGGCTGGCTGAAGGGCGGCACCGTTGTGGCGGAGCTTCCTGCAACTCGCACCGTGACGGAGTCGTTCTATGAACCGCTCGTGCGTCAGTCTGTTGCAGCGATGCCTGATACCGGCTACTATGTCTATCTCGCAGATGACTCGATGGATGTTGTCATCTCCGGCTTGACTGCGACCGTCTCCGGCGGCACCGTCCTGATTTACGGCAACGGCGTTCTCAAAAACATCGTTTCCAACTTTGCCGGACATCTCGGAGTCAAGATTCTCTGTCAGGCACTCGCACAGCTCTTCGAGAACACATCCGCTCTCGCGCACCTCGTTGACAACGGCGGCGAGCATAAGGCAATCTCATACGATGCAGAAGCCGGCTTCAAAGTCTGCGGCTTCCGTACCGTCATCTATGGAGACGGCGTGCCGAGCGCGACCACGATTCCGGCGCAGAGTGGTATTCCGGCATTTGTCGGGCAGCTCTACATCAATACGAGCGCGACTTCCGGCGGCTTGTACTACGCCAAAGGAACGAGCGCAGTGTCAGATTGGGTTAACGCTTAAAACTGAACATTATGCTGAATAAATTTACAGATGATGCGGCGAGAGCCGCCGCGGTGAAATTGACTACCGAAAGCGGAGTTGATTTGATTGAGTCTTCGAACGAAGTCGTTGTTGACGGTGCGAATGTGATTGTCGGCAATCCGAAAGTCGGAGACATCCTCGTTCTTGACGAGAGCAACAAGAAGCGTTATATCGCGCTCGATACCTATAAAGCCGCCGTCTTTCCGGCAGCTTGGACGATTGTCGGAGTCGTGGCGTATCGCCAGGGCAACAAGATAATCGTAGTCCATAAGCAGAACGCCGCGAGAAAGTGGAGCGAAGTCTTCCGCTGGTATCTCACCGGCAGCACAATGACTGACGGCAAGAGCCACACGCAGAACTTTACCTTCAACTCGGTAAGCGTATCCGTGACTTGGCGCGCAAGCACTCTCTCTGCGTTCGCAACCGCGCTCAACGGCGCGATAAGCGGACAAGACTTCGGCGGACATTCGCTTTACGCATACTATGACGGCGATGAAGACAAAGTCTTCGTGATATGGGATACTTATAACACTTGGAAAGAGCCGTCAATGTCCGGAATATCGTTCAACCGATATATCGGAACTGAGATTGAAACAGTATCCAACATCTACGGCTTGAATGGCACCGGCGGCGAATATAAAGGCATCAACTTTGCTCGGTATAAAGCCGCCGTAAAGAACTCTTCATCTTCGACTTTTAATCCGACAACGCCTATCACTTCGCTCGGAACATATCCGCTGTCTTATGCGTCATATTCATCCAATATCGGCGCGTATGCGCGTAACATCTACGGCGAGGGCGAGGATGCATACGATGCCTATCTCGCTGACTATATGGTGCGCTATCCGTCTCAGCGCGGCGCGTTAAAAGAGTCACTGCGTGACGGTAAGGCGAACACTTATTCTCTTGTCGGCAAGACATATCCTGCCAGTGACGGCACCGAGAAGCTGCTGTATCCGGCGGCTGAGTATTGTGCCGCCGTAGGATACAACGCGAACGGACTCGCTGTTGGCAGTTGGTATCTGCCGTCTATGTACGAGATAATCGCGATTTGGAGCAAGCTGACTTACGGACTCTCCGGAGTCACAAGAGCCGCTGCTGATGCCGTGAACCGCTCGCTGAACGCTATCGGCGGCTCTGCCATAAGCTGTGCCGGCTACGCTTGGAGTTCTTGCAGGTGCAGCACCGTCGGCGCTTGGCGCTTCAGCGGCTACGGTTGTACCGCCAGCGGCTACAGCTTCTACAATGCGCTTGCCGCTGTGCCGTGCGTGCTTTTGGATGTGAGCGATTAGCGAACTGTTAAATCTTATGCTTGCGGCGGATTGTCCGTAAGGCTTCCGCCGCCTGCTTAAAGCGAAGAAATCTATGAAGACAGACAAAGCCGGAATCTATGTTGATTTGTACAAGCTCCGCAAGCTTCTCAAAAGAGCGCAGTACACTATGACAAAGGCAGACCGAATCATTTACGGAACTCCAGTCCTGGAGAAGAACGGAGATGTGCTGGCTGACTTCGTTATGGCATACGACTTCGAGGAAGAGCGAGCGAAGTATATCCGGAAGATGTGCGCTGACTTCGAAGTCCTGAAACTTGACTTGCGTATCATTGCGGAAGACAATGTCATCAAGTGTCCGGATCCGGAGAACGCGCAAGCGAAACCGGATACAATCAAGATGGGCATTTTCGAGCTTGTCGCACGCATAGATGAAGGGATAACGAAATGGCGAAACAGCGTGAAGGGCAAGACTGCTACCGATTGAGATAGCGGCAGACTGACAAGAATAAAAGGAATGTCCGCCGTCATTTACGGCTACGAACAAGAAAGCGACATTCAATACCGGCAGCGCTTGGAGTTCTTGCAGGTACAACACCAACAACGCTTGGAACTTCAACAACAACGGTTGTACCAACAACAACAACTTCTACAATGCGCTTGCCGCTGTGCCGTGCGTGAATTTATTCGGAAGAGTATGGATACGAAAGCGTTCATCGAAGCATATTACACTACGCGCCAAAACAAAAGACGCAGTGCCGACTCAGTGGAGTTTGAACTTCACTGGGAGCGGAATCTTGTGCGCCTGATGAACGAGCTGGAGAATCATACCTTTGCGCCGTCCGCCTATACCTTCATTGCGCCGCGACCTCGTCCGAGAGAAGTCTTTGCTTGCGAGATGGCTCTGCGAGTCGTACATCACTATCTTGACATCCGGCTTCGTCCATTACTGGAATCGGAACTTACAAATAGGACATACAACAACCGCATCGGCTACGGATGCGATGCCGCAGTCAATCGCGTAATTTCCGACATCTACGAAGTCTCTCGCGGATTCACTCGCGATGCCTGGATTATCAAAATGGACTTGCAGGGTTACTTTCCGAACGCGAATCAGGACATTGTCTATCGCCAGCTCTCCGACCTTATAGAGCGGAGATACAAAGGCGCAGACAAGGGCTTGCTTCATTATATGCTCCAGCGAAGCATCTTCAGCTATCCGGCGAAGCATTGCTACCGGAAGAGTCCGCTCTACAAGTGGCAGGGCATTGCGCCGAGCAAGAGTCTATTCACGAAGCCTGACGGCATCGGCGGAGCAATCGGACATCTCGTGTGGCAGAACGCGATGAACTACTATCTCAATGACCTCGACCACTATGTGATTGATGTCTGTGGACTGCATTTCGTGCGCTTCGTTGACGATATGGTTCTCGTGACCGACAACAAGGAATCCGGGCTTGCGTTCATTCAGGAGATTCGCAGTCGGCTTTCCGCGCTTGGATGCTCACTTCATCCGAAGAAGTTCTACTGCCAGCACTACACGAAAGGCGTTGACTTCATCGGCTCGCACATCCGGCTCGACAGAGTCTATGTGAACAAGCGCGTTGTCCGCAACTTCGCGGACACTATACGCCAACTGAACAAGTCCGTCTGCGTCCGTAAGATTGAGACCTTCATCGCGTCAATGAACAGCTATCTCGGTATCCTGAAGCATCGCAACGCTTACGGCATAATGCGCCGGCTTCTCAGCAAGGTATCGGAGAAGTGGAACAAGTTCACTCACTTCAATGAGACTCGCCGCTGCTATCAGGCGAACGAGGGCTACACACATAGAGAACTTTTGATGAGAAAATATAATCTACAATTCACTTAATAACAATCGAAAATGACTACCAAAGAACAAATCTCCGCACTGGAGTCTCGGCAGCTCGAACTCCGCGCAACAATGTCAGAGAGTGACGCTCACGCTCTCAAATGTCAGAAGCTCGGCATAACTTTCGCTGATGAATATCCGGCGGACTTCGCCGCCTACAATGCCGCGAACGCCGAATTTAACGCGAACGAGGGCAAGCTTGCCGAACTGGAAGCAACTCTTATGATGGAAGAAGAAGCGGAGCAGCTCTCTCGGCTGAACACTCCTGAGGAAGAGAAAGGAGAGTAAGCTATGGATAAGTTCTGGAACTGGATAAGGAATGCGGCGATAGCCGTAAACTCGTGGGTGCGCGTTGACGGCTGGCTACATATGGGAGTCTCGGCTCTCATAATGGCGGCTCTCGGCTGGATTCGTCCGATATGGGTTGCGGCTTGCATCACGCTCTGTGTCGGTGTTGCGAAAGAAGTCTATGATGCGCTGCATCCGGACAAGCATTCGGCAGACTGGCACGATGTAGCTTGTGATGCAATCGGCGTTCTTGTCGGCTTGCTGATAGCATTCCTCAATTCACTCGCATAATTCACTGCTCTATGTCATTCGCTGAATCAAACTCAACGAGCGCGACTATTGCGCAAGGGAGCGTCAGTGTCCTCGCAGTGGCTTTCCTACACGACACAATCACTCTTATGGTTCCTTTCATCTGCATCGCCATTATACTCATAATCGTGGATTTAATTTTTGGCATCGCGGCAGCGCAGCGGCGCGGCGAATCGGTAAGAGTGAGCCGTGCGATTCGGCGAACGGTTAACAAGCTCGTGGAATATGCCTGCTGGGTTATCTTGGCGGCATCTCTCGCAGTCGCGTTCAACTTCAAGTCGCTCAACTGGATTATACTCTCGATTGTGATAGGTAACGAGATGATTAGCATCTTCAGCAACTGGATGTTCGTTCACGGCAAGAAAGTGAGCGGACTTCAGGACTTCTTCTTGAAGCTGCTCGGCAAGAAGCTGGACACCGACCTCTCCGACATCAAAATTGAAGACGCGGAAAATACAGAATCATAAAATGAAGGAAGAACTCACAATGAACATCTCGGAAAATTTCACGATTGAAGAAATGGAAGCGAGCGAGACTGCCGCGAAGCTGGGCATCATCAATCAGGTTGCGACATTCAAGCAGCGCGATGCTCTCTTTACTCTCGTCCGCAGTGTGCTTCAGCCGCTCAGGACGGCATACGGCAAGCCGCTGCACATTAACTCCGGCTTCCGGTGCAAGGAACTGAACAGAGCCGTGGGCGGAGTCGCTACAAGCCAGCACACGAAAGGCGAAGCGGCGGATGTCGCGGCGGAGAATCCGTATCAGCTGGCGATGTTGGCGAGAACGCTGAATCTGCCGTATGATCAGATGATACTTTACCCTACATTCGTACACTTCTCGCACAAGCTCAGCGGCGAGCAGCGCGGAGATGTGCTGTACAATAAATCGTACAATGGCAAGAAACTTTGATATAACGCTGCGAAGCGGAAAGTCCGAATCAGAGTTCTTCATAATTGGTTATTGGTTATAATGTGTTAGTGGTATAATGCTCCGGAATACTGCGAGGATTCGCGGACTTGCTCGCAAGAGCCGGAGCTTTTGATTTTGAGATATGACTGCACGCAATTCGGCACTGGCGTTCATCGCCGCTCTCACGCTCATCATCGGAGCCGGCTCGTTCTTTCTCGGACGATATACCGTCAAGAAGGAATATGTTACGACAGAAATACGCGACACGACATTTTTGTCGGTTGTCGTTCGCGACACCATAAGACTTATCCAGTACAAGGAAAGAGTCAGGACGGACACCTGCTTAGTTGCCGTTGTCCGGGACTCTCTCATTGTCGAGCCGGACACGGTCAGAGTGGAAGTGCCTATTGAGCAAAAGACCTACGAGACGGAGAACTACCGCGCAGTCATTGAGGGGTACCGACCGCAACTCGTGTCAATGGACATCTTCAAACAGACGGAAGTCATCACTATTGAAAGGCAGATTGCGCCGAAGAAGTGGAGCTTCAGCATTGCGCTGGGCGCGTCTGCCGGAGTCTTCTACACTCCAGCCGGACTTCAGCCTGGAGCCGGACTCGGAGCGACTATTGGCGCGGCATATCACTTTTGAGAAATTGTTTGCCGATACCGGAGAAATGATTACCTTTGCGGAGCAAGCAAGGACACACAGTGGAGCTGCCGAGTAACAGCAGCCTTGCGGAGAGTCGCGAATCTTCGACAAGGCAGTAACGGAGTAAGCGGCAAGAGATGATAGCCGGAAGGCAAGCGAGCGGAGTTCTTAACAGCTTCGCTCGCTTTATTCAAAATGCCGCGTATGTCATAAGCAAAAATGACGCTTTTGTTGCGATTTTGTGACTCGCGGATGCTTGATGAGAGTGCAACGCGTTTGCAGTGAGAATATTACACGAAAAGTTACTCTTTCTGCCATGGAAAAGGAATTTTCTAAACGATAAACAAAGCTAAACAAACGCAGACAAATGTGAGAATCGGATTCCGTTTGTCTGCGTTTGTTTGATTTTGCTGCAAATTTGTTGTTACTTTGTGACCGGTTGCTCCGATGAGTAACAAACGCAACAAATCCGAACAAAATGCGACAGCGATATGGCAAAGACAAAAGAGCCGATAAAACTCCGGCAGCGTCCGCTCTCGTCAGGGCGGCAGTCACTCTATCTCGACATCTACATTGGCGGCAAGCGGAGCTATGAGTTCCTGAACCTCTACCTCGTGCCGGAACACAACCGCGAGGATAAGGAGAAGAACCGGCAGACTCTCGCGTTCGCGGAAGCGGTGCGCGCTAAGCGAGTCGTTGAGCTGCGCGACAAGCGTTTCGGCTTTGACGGCTTCGCGCCTGAGACTGACTTCCTTGCGTACATCGAAACGATAATGGCGCGAAAGAAAGTCAAGGACACTTACGGAAACTGGGGCAACTGGAGAGGATTCTGGAATCACATCTGCGAGTTCACTCCGCAAGGCACCACTCTCGGAGATGTCGATGCCGCATTCGCACAAGGCTTCAAGGAGTATATTCGTGATGAAGCCAAGAACTCCCACTTCAAGCGGAGCGAGCCAGTCGGACTCTCGCAGAACACGCAATGCTCATATTGGCGGAAGCTGGCGTGCGTGATGAACACGGCAGTCAGGGACGGACTCATTCCACGGAATCCGCTTCAGGGCATTGACGGAGTGAGAGAGGGCAATCCGGAGAGAGTCTATCTCACGACTGACGAACTGCGGCGGCTCATCGCCACTCCGTGCCGCAACGCGGAACTGCGCCGTGCGTTCTTGTTCTCGTGTCTGACCGGACTGCGCGTCTCCGACATCAAGAAGATGACCTGGAAGGAAGTCGGCAGATGCGGCGAGTTCACGCGCCTGACTTTCCGGCAGAAGAAGACTCGCGAGCAGGAGTATCTCGACATCTCTCCTGAAGCCGCTTCGCTCTTGGGAAAGCGCGGCGCGGACTCCGAGCTTGTCTTCGCGGACTTCCACATAGACCACTATGTGCGCAACGAACTCCGGGCGTGGGCGTTGGATGCCGGCATCAGCAAGCATATTGTCTTCCATACCGGACGGCACACTTTCGCCGTGATGATGCTGGAGCTTGACACGGACATCTATACTGTGCAGAAGCTTCTCGGACATCGCGAGCTGCGGACAACGCAGATCTATGCCGAAATCATCGACAAGAAGAAGCAGCAAGCCGTCTCGAAGATACCTTCCTTTGGCTTGGAAAAATCAACTGAATAGTTTACCTTTGTGCCTTGAAAGATGTTTTCAGACATAAAAACTTACATTCAATCCGGCTCGCAGAGATGTGCGCCGGTTTTTCATTTGTTCGCGCCGAAGATGTTGCCGCTTCCGGTAAGCAGCCAGTACGCATTCACTCCGTAGTCGCGAATGAGATACGAGAGCCAGCTCACTTGAAAGATGTTGCGCTCAGGATTCTTGCGGAGCTGGTACAAGTTTCGCCGGTTGATGTTGTGATTGTCCGTGAAGTTCGAGAGTCCACGGATCTGCTTCGTGTCCTTCAGCGTGTCGAGTGCCAGGAAGAAGCGGCGGACTATTGCTTGCGAGTCTTGCGTCTGCATATCGTTTCGGATTGATTGTTGCAAAAAGCGGCGAATTTCGCGTCCAAATCTTCGCGATAGGTAAGTAATCGTTTTTCGAGTTCATCGCGCTCAGACGGCTCGAAATGCGGCAAGGATTGAGAATTGACAGCCGCCACGAATCTCCGCTTCTGTTCCTCGTCCATTACCGGCACGAATTGTTCCAGATCGAGCGCGGCTCGCACGAAGTCAAGAGCGGAGTTCTGCTCGCGGATGAGGGCATCTCTCTTGTCCAGCATCTCTCCGCTTCCGGTAAGCAGCCAGCGAGCGTCTATCTCCGGCACGGCGTTGATGATGGCGAGAACCGGAGTCAGCCCGAAGTTCTCTCCGTTCAGGAGCTTCGTCAGGTATTGCGGAGTCCAGCCGCAGAGTTCCGCGAACTCGCTCTTGCGTCCGGCAGTCTTGTATTCTATGATTTGAGCAAGTCTTATGTTCATACTGCTAAAAAATCGTATTGTACTACAATTGTAGTATAGGAATTATTTTGAAAGTGATTCTATGATGTTGAGCAGTCTGTCAATCTGCTCGTCTTTCTTTGTCAGGAGATTGACAAGGCTCTCGGAGTTGACGCGGTTGTTGTTTCCGGCAACGGCAGTGGCGTTCTCGCCGGCTACCGCTGAGCAGGCGGACGAGTCCACTCCGTAGAAGAACGGAACATCTTTGCCGATGACGGCGGCTATATCTTCGAGTAATCCAGTCTTGATATTATCAGAACTCAAACAAGCACTCAAGTTTTGCTGGCTCATTTGTAGTTTCCGAGCGACATCGCTCATCACTATGCAATTTTCTTGTAAAATTTTTTTGACTTGTATTCCTTTCATTATGAGTGCATTAAGTTAAATATTCCTTTGTCGGCTCAAATAAATTCTTTATCGAAATCAAAAAAAGTATTGTTAATTCAAAAAAAAGATTTACCTTTGCAT
>CAZPPW010000012.1:19841-24515 GCA_964588595.1 uncultured Marinilabiliaceae bacterium | reverse complement strand
CACTATGACACGAACAAGACACACTCGCACGGAGAGCAGACTGGCAGTCTATCGCGTGCTTCTCGACATCTTCGAAGCTCGTCAGGGCAAGAAGAAAATCTCAGTCGCTTCGCTCTGCTCGAAGCATCACTGCGGCAACATCAACGGAGACATCATCCGCGAGTTCGACTTCTCGAAGATGCCGGAACTGACCGGAGCCGTCAATGTTCTGAAGGCGAACTCTCAGTACAAGCGCGGCTGCAACAAAGGCACTCGCAAGAGCGCGAAGCAAGTCCTTGCGGAGACATACGCAGACTCGCTCGATGTCTTCCAGGATGAAGCGCAGGAAGCGGAGAAGATGAAGCTGGAGCTTCGCGAGAAACTCGCCGGCGCAGACCTCAATCCGGACAATACGGTTCTGTTCCCCGAAGAGAGTCTCCTGCCGAAAGCAATCGACATCTGCCGCCGTGCAGGACTCATCGTCAGCCGTCCGCTGCTTTAATCGGCAAAACAAATGCTTATATTATAAACAATTTATCTGCACAATGACACAGTCAAAGAACTACAAGACTCCATATCAGGAGCGCAAGGAAGCGCGAGAACTCGCAATCTACAACAAGTATATCAAGCTCACGGAAGACCCGCACAACTCTCGCACGAAAGTCCGTGACGCGCTGATGGCGGAGTTCAATATCGGAAGCCAGTCCACATTCTACTCGATGATTGAGCGAGTGGCTGAAAGACTTTCCGCGCAATGATAGCGTACAACCTTGCGCGAGAGCGGCTCTATGCGATGTATCAACTGAAGATGTTGATGGCGGAGCAGTCGGAGAACGAGGAAGAGAAGACTCTTCTCCGCGCAGATGCGGAAGCTCTCGAAATGGCACTCATTCTTCTCGATAAGACATTCAAGCAACAATAACAAAGCAATGGCACTCAAATCAATTTTCCGTTCCGTTCTCAGGAACATCCGCTTCACAGCCGGAACATCCGTCACTCTCGTCTCCGCATACGGCATTATGTGGAGCGTCTGCGCCGCAGACGCGCTCGGCTTCTTCGCCTTGATGACATTCTTCTTCGGCATCCTCGCCGCAAGGCTTGGAGTCTCTCTTACCGTGAAGGCACTTGTCCGCCGTGAGCCGTGGGCGAAGGCTGCGTACTGCTTCATCAGAGATTCATACGAAAGCGCGGAGTGATATGGCTTGCGATGTTTGTATGGGAATAAACTCGGACAGATGTCCGGTTTGCGGCAAGGAGCCGGCGATGAAGACTTGCCCCGACTGCAACGGCGAAGGTTGGTTTTACTATGCGTTCAACATCGAGAACGAAGAATCGTTCCTCGTCTCTCGCGAAGAGTATGAAAATCTGCCTGACGATGAAGAGAGAGCTGCGGCGATGTCGCTGCGACTCTGCAAAGGCGAGATGGAGCGTTGCGACACTTGTGACGGCGAAGGCGAAGTGGAAGACGATGACGATGAGCCGGACGATTGCTTTGAGGAAGACCGATATATGGAGATGCTTTATGAGAAAGAACACTGTTAACATCCCGGACGATCTTGTCACGATTGACGAAGTGGCGGCTATGACTTCGCTCTCCAGGACATATCTCTATCACATCTACAAGGCGGAGCTTCCGCACTATGTGTTCGGCAACTCGCCGCGCTTTAGCCGCAAGGATGTGCTTGACTGGATAATGAGCAAGCGCAAGGCGAGCGGCGCGGAAGTCAGGCGAGACGCGGCTACATACTGCGCCACTCACTGACAACATCATACCGGCGGAGTCTTTGGCAGTTTCCGGCAGAAACTGACGGCGAGAGCAAATCGTCTTGCAAGCAGCTCTCGCACAGCGTTCGACTCGCTGCTCCGCCACAAACGCAAACGGCTCGAAGCGTGAAAAGAGAGCAATAAAACTTTCACAAAATCATTAACATTATGGCTTATCCAAAAGCAGAAGTTAAAACTTCGAATCTCGCAGAGTTCAATGTAGCTCTGCGCTCACAGAAGACGCAGGCGATGGTTCTGACATCGCTTCGCGGCAAGGCTGATGAGTATTTCCGCAACATCGCAAGTGCAGTCGCGAACTCGGCTGACTTGCAGAAGTGCGACCCGGTAACGCTCATCTGCGGCGGACTTCAGGCTGCGCAGCTCTCTCTTCCTCTCGGAAGCGGACTCGGCTTCGCGTATCTGATTCCGTTCAAGAACAACAAGAAAGGCATCTACGAAGCGCAGTTCCAGCTCGGCTACAAGGGACTTGTCCAGCTGGCAATCCGCTCAGGACTCTTCGCTGAAATCAACTGCGGCGAAGTGTACGAGGGCGAACTCTCCGACTTCAACCGCATCGCCGGCACATTCAAGCTCAATGGCGAACGCAAGTCCGACAAGATTGTCGGATACTTCGCATATTTCCGCCTGAACAACGGCGAGACGGAAGACAAGTGCTTCCGCAAGTCTCTCTATATGACTGCCGAGGAAGTGCAGAAGCACGCGCTCCGCTACTCGCAGACATATAGCTCGCAATATGACTCAACGCGCAATTCAAGCAAGTGGACAACGGACTTTGACGCTATGGCTAAGAAGACCGTCCTGAAGCTCCTGCTCTCTCGCTACGCTCCTATGTCTGTGGAGATTCAGACCGCTACCGCATCCGACCAGGCAGTCATCCGCGAAGACGGAGTTCTCGACTATGTGGACAACTCTCAGCCGGAGACTCCTGACGCGCTGCCGCAGAGCGAAGCCGCAGCGGAAGAAGCGCAGGCTGCCGCCGATAAGGTTGCCGCAGCTGTGAGCGCATCCGACAGTATGTTTGACGAGTAAGTGTTCAGAGACTATGGCTATCAAGAGGATCGTCTATAAGACGCACGAGGAATGGCTCGCAGGGCGCGGAGTCATCGGCGCAAGCGACATCGGCACAATCGTGGGCGTGAATCCATATGAAGACCCATATGAGTTTTGGCAGCGCAAGAAGGGGCTTCTGCCGCCGAAGGAAGAGACTTTCGCTATGAAGTCCGGACACTATTTGGAGCCGGCAGTCGCGAGCTTCTATCACGATGCTTCAGGACGCGACATCATCAACAACTCGGCTTCCGAGTTCGTTGTGTACAACACGGACATTCCGTTCATCAAAGTGAGTCCAGACCGCTACTTTTGGCGCGAGGGCAAGCACTCCAATGACAACAAAGGCATCCTCGAATGCAAGACCACGAGAATGAATATTGACGAAGAGGACTTGCCGAAGTCCTGGATCTGCCAGCTTCAGCTCCAGCTCGGCATCTGCGGAATGAAGTTCGGCTCTCTTGCTTGGTACCTGAACCGCGAAGACGCTTTCGGATACAAGGACTTCAACTTCGTGCCGGACTTCTACGGCTGGCTCATCGAGACCGCATCGAAGTTCTATACGGACTATCTCATAGGAGACAGAGAGCCGGAGCCGACATCGCTCAAAGGGCTGCTCCTGAAGTATCCGAAGTCCACAGCCGACAAAGTCCTCGCTCTTGAAGACTTGTTCGCTACGGAGCCGGAGAAAGCGGAGAAGATTGCGCTCGCCTGCTCGGAGTATAAGAAAGTGAGCGATGAGATGAACGAAATCAAGGAGCGCAAGGAAGCTCTCGAAGAGCAGATCAAGATGTGCTTCGATGACTCGGACGCAATCTCATACGGCGGACTGACACTTGCCACTTGGAAGAGCGCAAAGGACTCCGAGAAGCTCGATGCGAAAGCACTCAAAGCGGAGCATCCGGACATCGCGGCGCAGTACACGAAGCTCGTTCCAGGCTCCAGGAGATTTCTTGTGAAGTAAATGTTCAATCAGGGGGCGGCAGCAATGCCGCTCCGCAATAAGACAAAGCAATGGATTATCAGTACACTATAATCAGACGGTTCGGCATTTATGTCAACACGATAGAGAGCGAGCAGCTCCGTCAGTGGATAATAGACAACTGCCCGTATGAGTTCGGAGACCTGAGGATGCCGAAGGAATACTCGGAAAAGAACTGCATCAAGCACGCGCAGATGCACGGCTATACTTTTAAGCCGATAAACCGAATAGTGAAATAAAATTCCGCGCATCGCGTACATAATAAGCGAATTTGATTATATTTGCACATCCGATTAAACTAACAACACAAATGGCAATGACTTTTACAAACGGAGCAGCACGCTCACAGAATGGACTTACCGCGAGGGAGTCCGGCGTAAGTACGCGCACTTCTTGCGCGTCAGTTAGTACGCATCGGAGTTCTGTGAGAGTGCCGCTTCTTTTTGTATAAAAATATGGCATCAATCAACAACGCTTTCTACTTTCCGCACGATATGGATGCGATAAGTGACGCGAAGCTCCAGGAGATTCTTCGCGAGAAAGGACTGGAAGGTATCGGCGCATTTTGGTGCATTCTCGAACGGATGTACCGGAACGGCGGAGTCCTGACCGAGACGGAAATTTCCGCACTCGCGTGGAGTCTCCATTTGAAGCCGAACAGCACTTTGCTCGATGAAGTCATTGGTAATTACGGACTTTTCGTAATCGAGAACGGAGAAATCCGCTCAGAGAGAGTGTCGCAGAACCTGAAGAATCGAGCTGACATCAGCTCCAGACGCAAGGCTGCGAGCGCACTCGGAGTCGCATCTCGCAGACCAAATGGTTTACCAAATGGTTTACCAAATGGTTTACCAAATGGTTTACCAAATGGTTTACCAAAT
>CAZPPW010000012.1:14643-19741 GCA_964588595.1 uncultured Marinilabiliaceae bacterium | reverse complement strand
ACCAAATGGTTTACCAAATGGTTTACCAAATGGTTTACCAAATGGTTTACCAAATGATGAACCAAGGAAAGGAAAGGAAATAAAAGAAATAAATAAAGAAAATTTTGATGATGCGAGACCGAGCTTGCAAGAGCTGATGAAAGGCACCAAATACGAGTTATGAGAGACAACAAGAACATAATGCCGCCGGAGACATATCCGTTCGAGAACGCTCTGCTCTCGCTGCTCCTGAACTCGTCCGAGTACATCAGCGAAGCGAAGCGCATAGTGTCGGAAGATACTTTCGCATCACAGCAGAACAAGGATGTGTGGAGCGTGCTGTCCTCACTCGATGCTGCCGGCGCAAGAATATCCGCCGAAGATGTGTACCTGAAAGTCGCAGACAAGAAGCACTTCGTGGAGAACATAATGTCCGGAGAGACTTACGGAACTTTCAGCGAGTTCCGTTCCCGGCTCGCGGCACTTGTGGAAGCGAGCATCCGCCGCAGGGCGTACTTTGTCGCACAGCGTCTGCTTGACGCAAGTGTCAACTCAGTCCGGGCGGATGATCTGCTGAAGATTGCGGAAGACTTCACTACGGAGTCGGTGCGCGTCTTCGAGAAGGAAGACTCGGTATCTGTCAATGATGCAGTCAACGCGCTCGGCGATGTGATAGCGAAGCGAGAGTCCGACAGAGCCGAAGGCAAGCGGCTCCGAGTTCCGACATCAATCCGCCAGCTCGACTTCGTGACATACGGCGGATTCGCAAACGGCAATCTCGTTGTCGTGGCTGCTCGTCCGTCAGTGGGCAAGACGGCTATCTCGATGCAGATGGCGAGAGCCGCAGCCGGCTCCGGCATCCCGGCTATGTTCTTCTCGCTGGAGATGACGAATGTCGAGCTTGCACAGCGGCTGCTCTGCTCCACGCATCTCATCGACTCGATGAGCATCGCTCGTGGCGAGATTCAGTGGACTGACTTCGAGCGCGCCGCCGGACAAGTCGGCAAGCTGAAGCTATGGCTCAACGACTCCGTCTCCGAGCTTGACGAAATCATCTCTCGCATCCGAACGGCTCACAAGCAGGGCAAGTGCGATGTGGCGTTCATCGACTATCTTGGGCTGATGTCCTTCCGCGATGACAAGCGACCGCTCTATCAGCAGCTCGCGGAAGCCACGAAACGGCTCAAAAAGCTCGCTAAAGACTGCGACCTGCCGATTGTACTGCTCTGCCAGCTTAACCGCGATATGAGCAAGGAAGGACGCGCTCCTGAGTTGCACGATCTGCGCGACTCCGGCAGCATCGAGCAGGATGCCGACATCGTGCTGATGCTGGAGCGCGAGCGCAACGATGATGCGACTCTCTCGAACCGCATTAACGCATATGTCCGCAAGAACAGACAAGGCAGAGCCGGAGACAAGATACAGCTGCTCGCAGATGATTCATACACAAACTTCACAGAACAATGGCAAAATTAACGATGAACAAGAAACTGCTCTACAAGCGGACAATCGAGTGTCTCGGCGAGGAATCTCAGGTTCAGAAGGCGATTGAGGAATGTGCCGAACTGATTGTCGCGCTGGAACACTGGAAGACGAAGCGCGCAAATGCCGCAGCCGTCATCACGGAGATCGCGGATGTCAGGATAATGGCGGCACAGCTCTCGATGATATTCGGTGCTAAGGCTGTCCGCGAGGAATGCGAAAGCAAGCGAGCGCGCCTGCTTGACCGGCTTCTTGCGGACGGATACATCACTGGAGACGAGTTTCAGGAGATAGTCAGCCGAGTCGAGATATGAAAAAGCCGTCAACAAATACACTGACAACGATGCTGCTTCGCCAGTTTGCAAAGCTGTCGAAAGTCCGTGAAGATTTGCTCGAATCTGCTTTCTCTCAGAAGTTCGGCGAAGACCTTGCGGCGCATTTCAGCGAAGTGCAAGTCGAGGGCGATGTCGATTATGCTAACATCGAGACTCTGACTCGCAAGTGCTATTCCTGGAACGGCACCGTCTTTCTCATCGAGACCGTCAAGCTCGTGACGAACTATCATCAGGACGCATCACGGAGATACACTCTCTCAACGGAGTTCCGCGTCCCTAAAGTCGAACAACCGAATCAATCCGACAGCATATGAACGCACGCCAGTTCTACGAGGAAGTCAAGAAGATGCGCCAGCTGCAACGGCAATACTTCGCGACCAAAGACAAGTCTCGCAAGTCGATGGCTCTGATGCTCTCCATCAAGCAGGAGCAGCTGATAGATGCTGAAATCGAACGAGTCGAAAAAATCTTAAATCAAAAATAACACTGCAATGAAAATTGAAATCGAAATGGTGCTGTCGGAAGACGGACAGCATTATCAGTTCATCTTCGACAAGAAGCAGCTTCCAACACTCGGCATCGCGCTTACCTGCTGCGAGGACTTCCGCGACATCACGCTCAACGCGGCAGTGATGCTCTACACGCTGGACGCAGACCGCGAGAAGTTTATGGAACAGTTCTACAAGCACGCTCAGGTTGCGGAGAAGCGGCTCATCGAGGGCAAGGAGAAGTTCGAGGAAGCGAAGAAGACACCGGAGAACAAGAACATCAAATCGTAATCGCACTATGGCAAAGAAAGTTCAAATCAAGGTGGATGCGAGCAAGCTGCTCGGAGCATTCACATACACCGTTCAGGGCAAGAGCGCATCGAAAGAGTGCCTCTGCATACCGAAAGAGAATTTCTATCAGGGCAAGGACGGTGCGCTTTACATTGACCTCATCGGATACGAGGACGAGCGGCGCAGCTATGGGCGGCTTTACTCTCTGAAGCAGTCGCTCAACCGCGCCGAGTACGAGAAGCTGAAGCAGAGCGGAGCGCAGCTGCCGTTCTGCGGAGACATCAAGTATCTCCAGCCGGCGGCTCAGGCTCCGTCCGCCGCTCCGACTGCTGCCGTTTCCGCTCCGGCTCCGGCTTATGACTCTGATGATACTGATGATCTGCCATTTTAGCCGATGCCGCGAAAAGCAATATCGAAGAAAGTCATCATCTCCGGCGAAGAGCGCAACGCACAAGCCGGAGATGGCTTTACGCTTATCGTGAAGCAGATGTGCAAAGCTGACTGCGTACGAGAACTCCAGTTCGACGCCGTGCGCAAGTGGCGATTCGACTACGCGCTGCCTGACTACAAGATTGCTGTCGAGATTGACGGTGGAGTGTGGCTTGACGGCGGCGGCAGACACAACCGCGCATCCGGCTGGATGAAAGACCAGGAAAAGCTCAATGCGGCGGCGGCGCAAGGCTGGAGAGTGCTGCACTTCACGCCGCAACAGAAATACTCGCGCTATGTCTTGGACACAATCAAGGCGGCAATGAACTACAAGTCAACGCCGTTGGAAGAAAAAAATACCAACGGAATTTGCTTATGATATAAACAATTTTCATAAATTTGCGGAAGATGGGAAAGAAACACTCATACGAGAGCCTTGCTCCGAAGATGAACTTCTTCGGGCGGCTTATTTGGCGAATTAAGTTCAGACGAGCAAAGCAGGTAACGCTCATACATCGCCACGGCTTGAACTGGATAGTCGCAACTCGCAACAATGCGATGTCTCCGTGGAAGGAGCGCGAGCGGCTCTCGAACAAACGCGCTGAGCAGGCGTTCAAGTATGTCCGCGCCAATTATCCCGGCTATCTGTACTATCTGCCGGAAGCTGCGGTAAGGAAAGCGGCTCTCGCGCAGAGAATGGACTCGCTGAAGAACGGAATCACAACGGCACGATGAAGAAGTACGAACATAATCCGCGCACTTGGACAAAAAAGCAGATAGAGCAGCTCCGCAAGAGTATGCTCGAACTCGGCGATTTGTCGGGCATCGTTCACGATCTGAATACCGACCAGATTGTTGGCGGCAACTTCCGTTCCGAGATTATGGATGTCAACAAGTGCGAGATTGAGCTTGTCGAGCAGTTCGAGGAACCGACTCCGCAGGGTACTGTCGGCATTGGATTCATTACCTGGAAGGGCGAGCGTTTCGCGTACCGGCAAGTCCGCTGGACGAAGGAACAGTGCGATCGCGCCTGCATCTCCGCAAATGCTATGGGCGGAGACTTCGATTACGATGAGCTTGCGAACTACTTCGCAGAGTATGACCTGACTGAGTTCGGACTGGATGTGTGGAATCCGGAGAATGAAACTCCGAAAGATGAAACTCACGCACCGAGCGAAGACAAGATAAGAGTTTCAATCGAGTTCGAGAGTGCCGGAGACAAGGAACGATTCCTCTCTCTGCGCAAGGAAGAGATTGAAACAGAGTTTCATTGCGCAGTCAAGTGATGATTGCGTTGAAAATGCGATGATATGCCAGTAAGTGAAAAAAGTCTCGCGAATCTTGCAAAGCGCAAGGTGTTTACATCTGAATCCGGCACCGTAGCGGCGGCGAAGAAGCACGCACTCGATAAGCCGCGTAAGGAGATGCAGGAGATGTTTGTGCGCTTCCTGATGAGCAAGGAGACGGACGAGAAAGCACTTGCCGCGCTGGAGAAGAAAGGCATCAGCCGCAAGGGGCTGACGAGAGCGAAAGTATTGTATGCTCGTCTCTGCGAGAAAGGCTTCTCTCAGGTGGATGTCAACGCAATCAAGCTTGCTTTCCAGCTTGCCGGAGTGCTGACCGAGAAGACGGAAGTCGATGCGAATGTCAACGGCAATGTTAAGCTGGCTCCGATGTCCGAGGAAGAAAAGGCGGCGTTCAACGAGTTTATGAAGGAAGAGTTCTGATGAAGGAATTTGAGTCATACAATGCGAACGAACTCTCGCGTTTGAGACTGGCTTGTCTGCACGACACGCTGTCTTTTTCGCGCATTGCGTTCAAGTTCAAGACTCACGGAACGAAGTTCATCGTCAACGAGCATCACGAGAGAATCTGCGCGGCTCTTGATGATGTCATCTCCGGCAAGTGTACGCGGCTCATCATCAACATCGCTCCGCGCTACGGCAAGACGGAGCTTGTCTCCAAGATGTTCATCGCACACGGTTTCGCTAAAAATCCGAAGTCCAAGTTCATACATTTGTCCTACTCGGATGACTTGGTGCTGGACAACTCGAAGGACATCAACGAACTGATGCAGTCGGAGTTCTATTCCAC
>CAZPPW010000012.1:0-14543 GCA_964588595.1 uncultured Marinilabiliaceae bacterium | reverse complement strand
AACTCGCGCAACACGCCTATCATCATCGTGATGCAGCGGCTTCACGAACACGACCTCTGCGGCTACCTGATGGAGAACGAGCCGGACAAGTGGAGAGTCCTCTCGCTGCCTTGCATCTCGTATGACGAGAACGGCAACGAGCAGGCTCTTTGGGAGTTCAAGCACTCCGTTGACGAACTGCACGAGCTGGAGAGAGTGAATCCGTTCGTGTTCGAGACGCAGTATATGCAGAATCCGAAGCCGCTCGAAGGACTGATGTACCAGGAGTTCAGGACATACGACACGCTGCCAGTCGGCAACTATCGCATTAAGAACTACACGGATACGGCGGACACCGGTTCCGACTGGCTCTGCTCAATCTGCTATGCCGAATTTGAGACGGCGATGTATGTGCTTGATGTCCTCTTCACGAAGAAGCCGATGGAGTTCACGGAGCCGGAGACGGCGAGAATGCTGACACGAAACGCCGTTCAGTCCTGCATTGTAGAGAGCAACAACGGCGGACGCGGCTTCCGCAGAAATGTCGAGCAGAACTGCCGGCAGCTCGGCAATACGAAGACGATGTTTCAGGACTTCACACAGAGCGCGAACAAGCAGGTGCGCATCTTCAGTCACTCTGCCGATGTGAACAACCTCGTCTATTTCCCTGCCGGCTGGGACTACCGCTGGCGCGACTTCTATAACGCAATCACATCATACCGCAAGGAAGGACGCAACGCTCACGATGATGCGCCGGACGCGCTGACCGGACTTGTCGAGCATCGTGACTCACGGCAGACAACTCGCTTTTCAAGGACATAATTTTGACAAGATATGACACTTTTGGAAATCATAAAGAACATTGCGGCAACGGCTTGTCCGGACTACAACTTCGTCTTTGAAACTTCGAGGATGTTCAATGTGGACGCGGACGATGTCGCGTTTCCGTGTGTCCTGATGGACGAATACTACGACTCCAGCTATATGTTCCGCTACGGCTGGAAGCGACAAGTCCGTTTGGAACTTTCGTTTATGAAGCTGGCGGAGTTCCAGGGCGATGCGATTGAGAGAGAGGCTCTCCGTGACCGCATCCGCGAGGAAGCCGTGAAGCCGTTCCTCGATGCTCTTGAAGCATCAGGACAGTTCGAGAGCATTCAGACCGGAACGAGCATATCTTCTCCAAATGAGCCGCCGCGCTTCGATGCGAACGCTGTATCTGTGTTCCTGAGAATCAATCTCACTTTCCGCGAATGCTGATATGATACGGCTGCACAGAATAGACTTCGAGAGCAAGGACTTCACTTACGGAAGCCGCGTTGCGCTTGCTGACATCTTCGGCGATGAGTCGAAGACCGAATATCAGCGGATGAAGGGCGCGTTCAAGGAGCTGCACGGATTCTCCGCTCGGCTCCTGCCGATACATTTCCGCATCATCGCTTTTCGCCACATCGCGGAAGGCTTGCAGTCGTGGATTGACAAGGAGAAGACGCTGCTTGACTATCAGCCGAGCGCAGACGAGCTTGCCGCAGGCGTGAAAGAACTTGGAGAGAAAGTCGGCTCGATGGCAACAATCAAAGCTCTCGCGAAGTCATATGGCAAAGACCCGGACGAGATACTCCGCTGGGAGTATAGCAAAGTGTTCGGCATCCTTTACACCGACTTGGAAGAGCGCAAGTATGAAATGAAATTGCAGAAGCGAATTTATGGAAAGAGTCAATCTCGCAAGTATGGGAATTGACGCTCTTGTCAGTGATGCGCTGAAGAAGTGCATTGACGAGATAAAGAGCAATTCGAAAGCCGCCGGACAAGTGGCTACCGGAAAGACGCTCGCTTCGCTGGAGTGGAAGCTGGAGCAGAATGGCAACGATTATGTCGCGATGATTCTCGGACGGAAATACTTTGGCTCGCTGGAGACCGGACGCGGCGTTTACAACGGCGGCAAGAGCGACATCAGGGCGTTCAACGAGCGGCTGATGGAATGGTTCCGCGCTCGCGGCATACACTCCGAGATGAGTGACGAGCAGCTCTACCTCGAAGCGAACCGTCTCCGTTGGTATATTAACAAGTATGGCACTCGGCTCTATCAGCGCGGCGGACGCAAGGACATCTTCACGCCGGCAGTGGAAGCGTTCAAGGACACCATTCAGGAGCAGCTTGCCGTACTCTTTCAGCGGCAGATCGAGACGATGTTTCTGAACGGCTTCCAGGGATTCGGCAACTCCGAGCTGTCGGTACGATGAGAATAAAATAAGCAATCAAGGATATGAGAAATCTGCTACGCACAAACTATCTTACCGCGTTCAATGTCGCAGACAAGGCGGCGGAGAATGCGAGCGGCGGCATCGCGCTTTGGGATGTGCCGTCACTGATACAGAACGCTTACAATCCTCTGCTCTTCACGAGGACGAAATATCTGCACAAGACCACGGACTACGAGCCGAGCTTCGCGATGAAGCCGAATTACATCACCTTCAGCGGCAGCACGCTCTCGTTCGCCTATGCTCTCGCAAGCTCAGTTGCAGTCTTTGTGGCATACACTGACGGCACGACATCCGTGGAGTCCGTAGGAGCCGGGCGCACATCGTGGACAATCTCCAGCGGCAAGACCGTGCAGACACTGACCGGAGTCGCTTTCTCCGCAACCGATGTCGCGGAAGATTACATCTCCGACAACAGCTACATCTACATCCGCGCCGGTTATGCGTTCAGTAATGCGCAATATGTCTGCAAGGATGACGGACAAGTACTGTACAAGGACACGGCAGTCGAGACTATTGCGTTCAACATCTACAAGACTGACGGCTCTTATCAGAAGCTCTCTGCCGAGTCATATAACGGAGTCGTGAAGTTCGATGCTTCCGCCGTTGTCAAGTCTTGGCTCTACAAGGAACTTGCGGAATTTGGCGAGAATGATGACATCATCACGGACAAGGCTCTCTCGATTCGCTACCGCGTGAACATCGGCGGCACATACTACACTTATCTCGCCGTGAATGCCGTTGCGCAGATAGGAGAATCTTCCGTGCGCGAGGATGCCGGCAAGGTGCTGACTCGCTTCTCGCGGCTCGACCTTTATGACGGCTACGAGCTTGACTATTCGCTGCTCTGCGGCAATACCGTCATACCGTCAAAGCGCGGAGTCCTGACTACACTCTCCGTTAACCGCGTAAGAGTGGACAATGCCGCCGTTGCGCTCCTGACGGAAGCTGCGACCGACACGAATATCCAAGACGAGAGCGGCAATGACATCTACATCTTGCCGCAGCTGGACATCCCGGTATTCTACCACTGCGAAGCGAAGAAGCCGTATTATGTCCGCTGGATCAATCAGCTCGGCGGCGTGGATTACTTTATGTTCGCACGCCAGCAGAAGCACACTCCGTCCGTCAAGTCTGTTAGCACTTACGAAGTATATGTGGACAATCCTTCCGATGTCCGGACGAACAGTAAAGCCTATGCGATGACAACGGAGAACAATGTCACTGTCGGCGCGGAGATGCTCGGAGAGACTGACTTCAACGCTCTGCGCTGGCTTGCTTTCGCGAAGAAGATACAACACTATGACGAGACTCTCGGCAAGTGGATTGACCTCGCAGTCTCGAAGTTTGACGGCAGCTTCAACACGAAGAACGAGTCGCACTCCGTTGAAGTCACATTCGCGCTGCCGAATCTCAATATCCAGTATTAAGCCTTATGACGGAGCAGATATACATCAACGGAACGCTTATGGAGCAGGCGAGCGGCAAGTCCGCTTCGCTTGTATTTCAGTCTCCATTCTTCACGGACATCGACAACATCGTCAGCAATCGCACGAACACAGTGGAGTTTCCTGCAACGGAGAACAATCGCAGAGCGATAGACAATGCTCATCTTCCTGGATCCACGAGCAAGTTCGCTTACCGCAAGCACAAAGTCATCTATCTGCGTGACGGAGTCCAGATTTTCTCCGGCTATGCGACACTCTTGCAGATGGCACCGAGCATTAAGTTCTGTTTCACTTGGGGCAATGTCAATGCTTTTCAGTCGCTGCTTGACATCAATCTGCGCGACTTGCAGACGGAAGACGATTATATCGACTGGACGGCTGCAAACATCTCCAGTAATGCGATGTTCCCAACGAATGTCATCTATGAAGCGCGAGGAATGCACGGCTCGTCCTATACGACTGTCGGACATACGCATCCGCATATTCTCGTCTCCGACATCCTGACAAGACTGTCCGCGAGAAGCGGAGTCGAGTTTCAGAACTCCGGCATCTTCAGCAACCTCGCCATTCCGGTGCTTTACCGCATCGCGGATGATGTGGCGAAGACATCTCAGGGCATTCAACTCCGCGCCGGAGACATCGTGAAGCTCGCCGCGAATCAGTGGCAGAAGAAGTTTGTGTTCGAACTCGGCACCGGAGATCAGGACTTGAAAGGGCAATATCTCGGCAATGGAGTGTTCGATGTGTCGGAGTACGAGACGGTGCGAGTTATTGTGCGCAAGGGAAGCACTTGGAAGACCCACGAGGAACTCGCATCGGGAGTCAAGACAATCATCCGAGGACTCGGCATCATCGCGACAGACAGTGACGGCGGCAACACGCAGCTCATCGCGTCAATTCCGCTGACATATACGCAGTCGAACTATGACACTACATATGTAGCGAGTGAGGACATTACTCTTGACATCAACCTGAACTGGAAGCTCAACGGCGAGACCGGAAGATATGCATATCTTCAGCTGTGTCCACTGTGGACTCCTAACGCATATGAAGCCACTGCAAGCGTCTCGAACATCTCGATTGACTTATCTCTCGTCTGCGGCATTGAGGAAGACGCAAGCGTGCTTTTTGGCGGCAAATATCCGCTCTATGCGAATCTCCCCGACTGGACTGCGGGCCAGCTGCTCAAAAACCTTATGAAGCTGCGCGGAGTCTTCGCAGTATGTCCCGACTCCGCGACTATCATCTTCAAGAGCATTGACGAGCTTTACGCTCAGCGCGCCGATGCTTGCGACTGGACTGAGAAATTTATGCTTGACGGCGGAGAGCCGGAAGAAGCCGTGCCGACATTCGGAAGCTATGCGCGGAAGAACCGCTGCAAGTTTGCCGAGGACGAAACGAACAAGTCTTCTTTCGATGCCGACCTGATAGTCGATAATGAGACGCTTGACAGCGAAGCGGACTTGCTCTCGCTTGACTTCGCCGGCACGGACTATCAGATTGCCGACAATTCGGAAACGCTCAACATCCGCTGCTACTCCGTCAATTCGAGCGCAGATGAGGATGCGGAAGAGTTCGCTGAAGTCACGCCGCGCATTTACGAAGTGGAGAGCCGCGCGGCAAAGTTCTCCAACCTCGACTTTGCGAAGTTGCTCAAAACGAAGTATTATACTTACGCGCAGACCGTGAACCGTCCGAGAGTCATCAAGGCGAAAGTCCTGCTTGACGCACTTGACCTCGCAAATCTCGATTTGTCAGTGCCGGTATTCAGCTATGCGCTCGGACACTACTACGCAATCAGCAAGCTTACGACAAAGGATGCGTACACAGCTGAAGTCGAACTCCTGGAGCTTGGCGAAGTCGAAGCGGCGAGCGACACTCCTACGGAAGAGCAGCCGTCAAGCCAGCTGACGATCGCGCGAGACGAAGACGGCAACTACTATGCGACTATCCCTTCACTCTCCGGCACCGACCTCGCGGCGATGATTGCAGACCCGAATTATAAGCTCTGCCTGCTCCGCTACGGTTACGCAAGGCGCGGCGAGTGGAAGAAGTACACCGACTCTCGCGGCTCGCTCATATGGACGCACTGCTCGCGCAATGCAGTTTACCGGAAAGTTGCTCCGACAACCAAAAATCCGACCGGCACACTTCCGCCGTTCCGCTATCATCGCAAGGGATTGCAGTGGCGCATCATCGGCGCGGACATCTTGTATCAGGGCAAGCAGGGCGCAAGCAGCCAGCAGACAAAGACCGGATATTATGACGGCTCGACACTCGTCTTCGACCTGAAGGAGACAATCGTTCTGCCGCCGATGAGAAAGAAGGTGTGGACGAGTGCCGGGCGCATCAGCAACTTGTCGCGCAACGACATCGCTGAGCTTTATGTCGGCTTGTATCACAAGGCAGACGGAAAGTGGACTTGTGTTTCGAACAAAGTTCAGGTGCGCGGACGCAACTCGGCTAAGACAAAGCTGTGGGAATTTGAGCAGAGCAATATCGTGCTGGAGAAATAGACAAAAAGAAAGCTGACCCATTGATGTAAAGGATCAGCTGCCGCGTCTTCGAGCCGCGCACGCCTCTCACGAGACTCCTATGGTGCAAAGGTAGTAAAGAAAATTTAACTTACAACAAAAATATGGCTGACGAACAAAAACAAACTCTCTTGCAAGTCAACTTGTCACTGTCGGACGCTATCAAGGAGATGGCGGACTATCAGCAGAAGATAGATGACATTGACATTGCGATGCAGCGGCTCACTGCCGAATACAAGTCCGGCACCAAGACTCGTGAGCAGTACAATCAGGAGATGATTCGGATGAAGGAGACGAAGAAAGCATACTCCAAAGAGATGGGAGAGCTTTCTCGTGTCACGCAGAATCAGATTATCGCCGAGAAGAAGTATGCCGGCACGCTGAAAGGTATGTGCGCCGAACTTTCCGTTGCAAAGGATAAGCTTCGTGCGATGAAGATGACAGACCCCGGCTGGGAAGAGCAGCGCGACTATGTGGATAAGCTCAATGCGTCAATCAAGGAGATAGAGCAGAGCTACGGAGTCTATCAGCGCGATGTCGGGCACTACCGTACCGGACTGGAGAAGACGAAGGAAGAAATTGCCGCGACCGTGGCGCAGATGCGCGAACTCATCGCGGCGCACCGAGAAGACTCTCCGGAGATGCAGAAGTGCAACGAGCAGCTGGAGAGTTACAACAGTCAGCTGGCATCTCAGGGCAGAGACGGCATTGATGCCGCCACTCAGGGCATTTCCGGAATGGTAGGTATGCTCACTCTTATGTCTTCGGCGTTCGGAGACGATTCGGCAGAAGCGGCGAAGATGCAGGAACTCATCAAGAAGCTCTCCGTTGCCGTGACCGTCCTCTCAGTGGCGATGAAGGTATATCAGGCGGCTGAGAAGAAAGGCTTGATACAGAAGATTGCAATGAATCTTCAGATCAAGGCGGCAACGAAGGGACTCACGCAGGAAGCGGCGGCGGAAACCGGAAGCACGGCGGCGAAGATAGCCGGTGCAAAGGCGCAGACCGCGCTCAACACGGCGATGAAGGCGAATCCGGTAACGCTCATCGTCACGGCTGTTCTCGCGCTCGTGGCAGGGCTTGCCGCACTCGTTACCTGGCTTCTGAAGTCCACGGACGCGCAGAAAGCGGCGAACGCGGCGCAGAAGGCGTATGAAGAGCAGCTCCGCAAGAGCGAAATCGCACTGGAGACTCTCTCCGCAAACGAGAATGCTCGCGCAATAAACATCACGAAGCAATATCAGGACGAAATCACGCAGATGATGAAGTCCGGTGCGACAGCGGAAGAGATTGACAAGAAGAAGACCGAGATGAACAACGCCTTGCTCGACAATGAGATTGCCGCGAGCAAGGAGCGCAAGCGGATAGAGAAAGACCTCGCCGACTCTTCGTTCGCGAACTACGAAAAGCAGAAGGCGTTGCTTTCCGAACTCATCAGCAGAAAAGGCGCGGACGCAAAGGCAACGAAAGAGCAGCAAGCCGCAGTCGATGAAGCGTACAAGACTTATCTCGGACATCTCAACTCGATGAACGAAGCTCTCGCGTCCGCGAATAATGCTGAGTTCCAGATGCTCGAAGCGAACTACAACGCGCTCGTGTCAGCATCCGACAAGGCATACAATCGCGCCACGAAGAACTTGGAGAAGCTCTCGAAGCTCCGTCAGGAATACTTCAAGCGAGAGTCGCTTGTGGAATATGACTACACGAAGACCGCAGAGCAGAATGCAGAAGCTCGCTGGAAGGCTTCTATGCTCTACGAGCAGCGCATCTTCCTTGAAGCTCAGGAGAGTGCCAAGAAGAAGCTGGAGAACGACAAGAAGTACGGCAAGATAACACTGGAAGAGTACAACAATCAGATGCGGATTCTTGCGTCCGAATACAAGACCTTCCAGGAGCAGCAGAACTACGACATCGCCGAGCATCTCCGCTCTCTCACGGAAGACGCAATCAAGCTCGCCGGCGGAGAGAAGCTTGAAGCGCAGCTTGCAGCCGTCAAGAGTAAGTATGCCGATGCCGCGACCGCTATCAGAGAGAATGTCGAGATGTCTGAAGAAGAGAAGAACTTCTACCTTACAGAGCTTGCCGAGCGTCAGGCGGACGAAGAGCGCGACATCCGCGTCAAGAACGAGAAGGAGATTGCAGACAACATCAAGAAGATAGTCGATAACTTCTACAAGGATGACATCCGGCAGTTCTCCGCCGAAGAGACTGAACGGCTGGAGCTTGAAATCGAAAAAGACAAGGAAATCATCGCCGAGCGCAAGCAAGCCGGGCTTGATGTCTATGCCGATGAAGTTGCGCTCGCCACAAAGGAAGCGAGTCTCCGCGCCGCCACTCTCAGCAAGGAGAACGCGCTGAACTGGCAGTCGAAGAAAGCGCAGTACGAAGCGACTCGCGAATACTTGGAGAAGGAGATTGAACTCTATGAGCAAGGGACAGCGGCTCGCGCCGCTCTCGAACGCGAGCTTGCCGAACTCACGGCTGACTACAACACTCAGAAAGTCGAGTCCGTGACGGAGTACGCGAATCAGGCACTGGAGATAATGTCCTCGCTCAATGATTTGCTGGACAATCTTGGAGATGCCGAGCTTGCGAAGTATCAGGCTGATAATGATGCGAAGACGGCATCATTGGACAAGCGTCTCGATGCCGGACTCATCTCGCAGAAGCAGTATGACAAGCAGAAGGAGAAGCTTGACGAGGAACTCGCCGAGAAAGAAGCGGAGCTGAACCGCAAGCAGGCGATTCGCGAGAAAGCACTCTCGGCGATGCAGATTGCCGTCAATACGGCAGCTGCCATAATGCGCATTTGGGCGGAAGTGCCGAAAGCGGACTTTGGTGTATCTACCGGAGTCCTGACCGCGCTTGCTGCGACTACCGGAGCAGCGCAGCTCGCAGCCGTGCTTGCGGAACCGCTTCCGACTGCGCGAATCGGCGGACTCGTCCAGGGCGGCACTCACGAGCAAGGCGGCGTTCTCGTCAACACGGAAGGCGGCGAGCGCATCATCAGCAAGGATGCGAGCAAGGCGTTTCCGGAACTGCTCAATCTCATATCCTACATCGGCAAGAACGCCAGCATACCGGACACCGGCTATGCCGCGAGTCTGCTTGCCGGAGCCACGAGCAACACGGAGCGCAACATAGATGGCACTCCGATTGACTACGATGTGCTTGCGGATAAGATAGGAGAGAGAGTCGCGTCCGCGCTCGCCGACAATCCGCCGCGCATCGCCGTTGACGAGTACGAGCAAGCTCGCACGAACTATGTCAAAGTCGAACAATCAGCGAAAATGTGATGACCACTTACGAACTTGCAATTTCGCTCGATCCGGAGCAGAGAGCGCAGATGGCGAAAGCCGGAATCCTCTCCGCTTCGATTGAGCGGTATATCTACATCTACGAACTTTATCTCTCGCTCCAAGCATCAGGCAAGTCAAAGATGGAGACTTATGCCTGCATCTCGGAGAAGTGCTTCACTTGCGAGGAAAATGTGCGCAAAATCATTGCGAAGATGCAGAAGCAGGCGTAATGTGGGAAAAACATTTACCAATGCAATTCAATTTCAATAATTTATTTTTGCAACAAACGCTTATAGTATAAGCAAAATTGACGATTTTATGATAACTGTCAAACTACACGATGTAATTGCCAACGAGGACAATCGCTGGTGGTATTGCTGGGACGATAAGGACGGAGTCTTCTCTTTGGAGTTCGTTCAGCAACTCTTTGAGAGTAATCCGGGCGAGAAAGACTTCAAGTTCAACATTCATTGTCCAGGCGGCGAAGTGGAAGAAGGGCTTGCGATATATGACTATCTCCGCACTTCCGGCAGGAACATCTATATGAATATCGAAGGTGCGTGTCACTCGATGGCAGTCTGCCTGCTTCTCGCCGCTCCGAAGGAGAACAGAAGCGCAAATCCGAACTGCCTTGCGCTCATCCATAAAGTGTGGGGCTGCGCTTATGGCGGCACGGCTGATGACCTGGAAGCGGCGGCGGAAGAGACGCGGATGCTTCAGAACAAGATTCTCGCAATCTACGCAGACCGCACGGACAAGACTCTCGATGAACTTCAGGCGATAATGAACGAGCAGAAGCAGCGCACGGCTCAGGAACTTCTCGAATGGGGATTCATCGGCAAGATAAACTCTTACAATACAAACTATAAAATCTCTAACAAGAAAATTGCTATGAACATCAAGCAGATCAAAGAATCCGCTGACGCATTGCTCAACAAGATTGGCAATATGCTTGGCGGCGCGACTCACGCGAATTATGAGTTCGTGAGCGCAGAGGGCGAGACGCTGTTCACAACCGAGAGCGAGTCGGAAGAACTCGAAGTCGGTATGGCGGCATCTCCTGACGGGACATTCGTAATCGCGGACGGCAGAACTGTTGTGATTGCAGACGGAGTCATCACGGAAATCCGTGAAGCCGCAGCGGAGAATCACGAGTTTGTCGGCGAGGACGGCGAAGTTCTGTTTACCACGGAGGGCGAAAGCGATGAGCTGGAAGTCGGTATGGCGGCATCTCCCGATGGCGAGTTTGTCCTGACAGACGGACGCACCGTTGTCATTGAGGGCGGACTGATTACCGAGATTCGCGAGCCGGCGGACAACGAGCCGGAGAGTGAGTCTGAGGAAGTCGAGAATCTCCGTGCCGAGAATGCGCAGCTCCGCGCCACTCTCGCTGAAGCGCAGAATCTCATCCGTGAGATGCGGAAGAACATCAAGAGCAATTATGTGCCGGGCAATCGCGTTGGCAGCACTGTCTCTTCAAACAAGGGCAAGAAGAACGAAAGTTCAGCCGAGCGCAAAGCCGCAGTCAAGGACGCTCTTCATCCAAACAAGAAGTAATCATTAAAATTCAACTATTATGGCAAGTGTTATCAACTTCAACACATTTACCTTCTCTGCGGAGCAGATAAGGGACATCAACGAGCTTGTCTATGACGAGCTGCTCCACGCTCCTGACATCGACTTCATTCATCAGATGTACAGCGGCATCGTTTACGACAAGGAAATCGGCTTCATCGGCGGCTCCGGACTTGTCGGCAAGGCTGGGCAGGGATGCTCTCCGTCAACTCAGGAGTGGAACATCTCTACTCGCAAGGTGCTTTGGCAGCCGAAGGAGTGGGAAATCTTCATTGACGAGTGCGCCAGCGAAATCAAGCAGACCGCAGCCGTCTATGCTCTCAATAAGCACACGAGAGTTGACGATCTGACCGATACCGACTATATGGCTATCATCGTCAAGGTTCTTACCGATGCAGTCAAGGACTTTATGTATCGTCTCATTTGGTTCAACGACACCGAAGCTGCGAACTACACGGCTGGCGGAAGCGGCATCATCACTGCCGGCGTTGACACCGGATACTTCAAGATTATTGACGGACTCTTCAAGCAGCTGGAGACCGCAGTTTCAGGCGGCGCGGCTTCCGTGACTATCTCCGCAAACGCCGCTGCGACCAAAGACGCGCAGCTCTCCGGAATGACCGCAGATGCCGCTTACAAGCTTCTCTCCGAGATGTACTACAAAGCTCCGGTGCAGATGCGCGGCAAGGGCGCAATGCGCTTCCTCGTAACTCAGACCGTAGCTGACGCATATCAGCAGTATCTCACTGACAAGGGTATCGAGTCAACATACAAGAATCTCGTTGACGGAGTTGAGTCTCTCTCATTCCTCGGCGTTCCGGTTGTCGCAATGCCTATTTGGGACAGTATGATTCAGGCATACAACGACCTCGGCACCACTTACTACAAGCCGCATCGCGCTCTGCTCGTGGAGAAGGCGAATCTCGCAGTCGGCACTCCTTCAGAGGAAGCATACGGCGAGTTCGACATCTGGTACGACAAGACTTCCAGGAAGAACTATGTTCTCATCAAGGACAAGCTTGACGCGAAACTGCTCGACACCAAGAGACTCGTTTACGGCTTCTAAAAGCACTCGGTTCTCTCTCAATAACAATGAAGCGCAGTCGCGGACTTGACTGGCGGCTGCGCTTCTTTCAAAAGAACAACTAAAACAACAAGACATTATGACTTGCGGAAACATTTCAAAGAACATCGTTGCGGCTAACTGCAAAATCAGCAACGCCGCCATTGACGCTGACATCATACTCTTCAATCTTGACGATATTGACAAGGCGCAGTGCAAGATTGACGGCAATGTCTGCTCCGAGTTTATGATGAAGTCCGGGAAGTTCGGCTATCAGTGGAGTGGACACAAGAACTCATTCGAGTCAACAGTCGCTCTCTACAAGGGTACTTACGCAAACGGCTTCGACCACGCTCTTGTTCTCCGCGTCTTCGCGAAGACTCAGGACACTAAGGACGAGCTGAACAAGCTCGCACAAGGCAAAGTTGTCGCGATGGTGCGCAACCTCGACTCTCAGAATGACGAGACCAAGTACGAGATTTATGGCTACGACAACGGACTCGTGATGACTGACTTGCAGAGCGCATCCACTGACGGAGACGGAGTCCTCTACTCCTTCAACCTCGGCGAAGCGGATAACGAACACGAGAGCCAGCTTCCTCTCTCATACTTCGCGGAGACACTCGCCGCGACCGAGACTGCACGCGAAGCTCTCATCTTCAATCCCACTGCGTAATTGACATATGACGCTCCAGGAATATAAGCAGAAGTATGCCGGACTCTCCAGCGCGGATGTGACGAGACTCGTTGCGTCCGATATGGAGTTCCGCAACGCAACGGAAGCGAACTATACGGCATATTTCCGCAGCGAACTGAACACGAAATGTGGCGATTGCTGGAAGGATGCTTATGTTCTCCTGATGCGCAGAACTCCCGACACGAATATGGAAACCGAAAGACAGTTTGAACTGAAAGCCGGAGCGTTGCTGCGTGATGTCCGTACATTCGCGAATGACAAGCTTGCGACTCGCCTGAATCTAACTGACGAGCTTGCTCTCTATCATCTCGGCACGAATCCGGACTGCATCGGTTCTTTTAGCAAGTATCCTGACAACTGGCAGGAGCTTGCCGCAGCTTACATTGCAAAGCTGGACGGCAAGGCTGAGCCGGAAGCGGCGGAATCGAAAGTCGCGAAGAAGTCCGCGAGCCGGAAGAAGACATCGGCGAGCAAGTAAGCGGAAGTTGCTGACGGAGCAGCACTGTTCACGAGCTGCCGGAAGACACGAAACAAGTTCGGCTGCTTGGATGAATGTTCGAGCAGCCGAGCTTTATTTTTAACACAAGAACGAAATGCAAGTATCAAGATTACAATCAGAACAGCGAGTCGAGACCTCGAACAATCGCGGACTGAAAGTGCAGGCATACGGAGAGAGAAATGACTTTCCGCAACGCATTGCCGAGATTGTGGAAGCGTCCGTGACCGGCAATGCTTGCGCGAATGTGTACACGAAGTTCATAGTCGGGCGCGGCTTCGCGGACGCTGACTTCTACAAGGCTGTCTGCGATTCCAAAGGCACAACCGTGGACTCGCTTCTTCAGTCAGTTGGCGAAGACTATGCGCGCTTCGGCGGATTCGCGATACATATCAACTACAACGCGCTCTACGAGATTGTCTCCGCATCGCACATCCCTTTCGAGTGGCTTCGTTTCGAAGAACTTGATGCGGACTACCGCTTCAATCGCCTGGCGTTGCATCCTGACTGGGGCAGAAGATATACGAAGCTCCGTCCGTTCCGCAATACGGACATAGAGTTCTTCCACTTCTTTAATCCTGATCCGGAAGTAATCGAGTCGGAAGTGGCGGAAGCAGGCGGCTGGAACGGCTATAAAGGACAGATACTCTACTACTCTAACAAGGGAGATAGAGTCTATCCGATTCCGATTTACGAAGCTGCCGTTACCGATATGAGCAACGAGGAAGGGCTTTCGAACATCACGCAGAGAAATGTCAAGCACAACTTCTTGCCGTCCGGAATGATAATCGACCACGACAACACTGCGAACAATGATGATCAGGAGAGCGAGACGAAGCAGGAGCTGAAGGAGTTCCAGGGAGACATCAACGCCGGCAAGATTATGTATGTCAATTTGCGCAACGGCGAGGAAGCTCCGACATTCGTTCCGTTTGTCGGCAAGAACTTCGACAAGGACTTCGAGCAGGCGGAAAAGAAGACTCCGGAGATTATCGGCAGGGCGTTCAGTCAGCCGCCGATTCTGCGTGCCGAAGATGTCGGCTCGAACTTCGGCTCCGACCTGATGAAGAACGCATACGACTACTACAACTCCATAACGGAGAGCGAGCGCGACATTATCTCGCGAGAGTTCAAGAAGATATTCGACTTGTGGTACGATGCAACAATCAACATCAACCACAATTACGAGATACT
>CAZPPW010000011.1:0-36058 GCA_964588595.1 uncultured Marinilabiliaceae bacterium | reverse complement strand
GGGGATGGGGGCGGGGGATGCCGTTAGGGGTGGGTTTGGGGAGGTGGGGTTAGAATTTGTAGGTTATGCCGGCGAGGGCGTGGAAGGAGAAGGAGGAGTAGCCGAGGAGGGGTTGTTGGTCGGCGGCGGTGAGGTTGTTGAGGTTGAGGAAGGCGGTCCAACGGTTGGAGATGTAGTAGTTGGCGCCGATGTTGAGGTCGGGGTAGGCGCTGAGGGTGGTGGTGGTGTTGGTGGTGGGGTTGAGGGCTTTGCGTTGGCCTATGTAGGAGAGTTTGGCATTGAGGGCGAGTCGGTCGGAGGGTTTGGCTTTGCCGGCGAGTGAGAGTGTGAGAGCGGGTCGGTTGTAGGCGTCGGAGAGGGAGTTGAGGGAGTATTTGTCGTAGTTGACGATGAGGAGTATGTTGCTGTTGGGGGTGGGGTTGACGTTGAGTTCGGCGTGTACGTTGAAGAGTTTGCCGTCGTCTTGGAGCAGGGCGAAGTGTGGGGCGAGGGCGATGTTGGAGGTGTCGGACGTGGAGGTGAAGTGCCTGTTGACGAAGAAGACTTCGTCGGTGAGGGACTTGTAGGTTATGCCGAGGGCGGCTTGTACTTTGTGGGAGAAGGAGCCGCGCAGACCGAAGTCGAAGGCTATGGGTGCTTGTGAGGGAGCGATGTCGACGCGTGAGACGTAGCGTTGCTGTCGTCCGTCGAAGATGTATTTGCGGCTATCGGGGGATAGGTATTTGCATTGCTGGACGAGGGAGCGGAAGCTGTTTTGGGAGAAGTCGCCCGAGAGGCCGGCGTGTAGGCATACGGAGCCGTCGCCGATGAAGAAGTTGATTTTGAGGTCGGGCTGGACGAGGAAGTCGTCTTTGCCTAAGAAGTCGTCGCCGAGGACGCTTATGATTCGTGCGCCGAGGCGGAGGGTCATGAAGTCGTAGTCGAGGCGGAAGTGTGGGTAGATGTTGATGTCGGAGCCTTTGTGCTCGGCGTAGGAGAGGATGAGTGAGGAGTCGCCGGCATGGGTTTGGAAGTGGTTGAAGGCGAGGTCGACGTCGATTGCGGCGACCTTTTTGAATGGGAAGCGTAGGTTGCCGCCGAAGTGTATGTCGGATTGGTGGAGTGCGCTTTTATTGCCGAAGAGGGAGAATCCGGCGTAGGCTTTGAAGGAGAATTTTTGCAGTGGGTCGACGAGGGAGTTGGCGAGGGAGAGGAGGAGGTCGAAGGAGGTGTTGCGTTGCTTATCGAGCGCGAGTATGTCGGCGCCGGAGATGGTGTTGTCGTCGTTGTCGGAGGTGTAGGTGAGGGAGTCGATGATGGTGTTGAGGCCGTAGTAGCTGAAGGCGTTGTTGGCGAAGTTGGCGTTGGCGTTGAAGCGGAGGTTGCCTGCGAGGTGGTCGTAGTTGATGGAGGCCCAGGTGTCGTTTTGGTGCGCCGTGACTTTATCGTCGTTGGAGAGAGTGACTTTGCCGAGTTGTGCGAGGTGGCCGGCGTGGAGTGCGAGGTGGTGGTTGTTGGAGTTGCCGTTGTTGTAGATGATTTGGCCGTAGAATGTGGGGAGCGAGCCTATGGCGGCTTCGACGAGGGCGCGGTAGGGGCTGGCATAGACTGGGAAGTCCATGGAGGCGGGTGTGAGGGGTTCGGGGGATGTGGATACGGGTGCTATGCGGTTGAGGAGTTGGTATTGGTAGTTGTCGGAGTATTTGAGGGTGTCGTCGATGAGGGGGTCGACATTTATTTTTTTAGAGGAGCGCAGTGTGGGCTGGTAGGCGTTGATGACATCGACGGAGCGGTCGATGGTGTTGATGGAGTCGTTTTGCGCGATGGCGTGGATGTGGAGCATGGGGAGGATGAGGAGGAAGATATGGCGGGTATTCATTGTTGTAGGGATAAGGTGTTAGAGGGCTTCTTGGTTGTTGTTGTTGTTGTCGGCGTTGTAGAGAGCGAGGCGGTCGGCGATGAGGGAGTCTATGTCGTCGTCGGCGGAGTAGCTGTCTTTGAGAGTTTGGAGGTATTGGACGGCTTGGAAGTCGTCGCCCTTGGCGTGGTATATGTCGGCGAGGAGGACGAAGCTACGGGCGAGCCAGTATTGATGAGGTGTGCCTTTTTCGATATAGTCGAAGATTTCGTTTTCTGCGGCGTCCTTGTTGTTGGAGTCGTAGAGGTATTGCGCGATGAGGTATTTGGCTTCGGCGCCTTCGGCTGTTTTGGTGCTTTCGGCGAGTTGGCGCAGGACTGGCATGGCGTCGGCTTTTTTGTTTTGCGCGAATAGGGATTTGGCTTTGAGGTATTGTGCTTCGCGGAGTATGGCTGGTGAGGCTTGCGGCATGGCTATGACCTTGTTGGCGCCGGCGATGCACTGGTCGAGGTCGCCGAGTTTTTGCATGCATCGCATTTGGCCTATGATGGCTTCGATTTTGTTGGCTTCGACTTCGGCTTCGTTTTCGAGGCGGAGGAAGTAGGAGAGAGCGTCGCGGTAGTTGGCGGATTTATAGATGAGTTCGCCGGCGCGGAGGAGCGACTCCTCGGTGAATACGCTACGCGGTTGTGAGGCGACGGTCTCGTAGAGGGCTTGCGCGGCGTTGAACTCGCGGTCGTTGTAGTAGCAGTCGGCGAGGTAGAAGTCGGCGGGCGTGACGTAGCGGCCTGTGGGGAATGTGTCGAGGTAGCGCAGGAGTGCGGATTTGGCGTCGGCGAAGTTGCCTTTCATGTAGAGGTTGGCCGCGCTGACGTAGAGGAGGGAGTCGCGTTCGGACTCGCCGACGTGTGCGAAGGAGCCGAGGGTTGAGGTGTAGGCGATGTAGCCGTCGTAGTCGCCTCGTTCCATATAGACGTTGCGCAGTCCATTGAGTGCGTCGACGGCTTCGGGTGTTGAGGGGTATTCGTTTATGACGCGTTTATAGAAGGCCATGGAGTTGTCGAACTCGTTGTTGTTGTAGTAGAGAAGTCCGAGTTGGAGCATGGCTTGCGAGGCGAGGCTTCCTTTGGGGAATTTTTCTTTTACGACTTTGTAGTTGTAGATGGCTTCTTTTATTTGGTTCATGGCGACGTGTGCGCGTGCTTTTTCGAAGTAGGCGTTGTCGACGTATACGGATGCGGGGTATTGCTTGATGAGGTTGTCGAGGAGTGAGATTTTGTTGTTGTATTGTGATAGCAGTCCGAGGCATATTGCTTTTTGGAGCATGGAGTAGTCGCCTTGCTGGGAGGAGGCTGAGGCGGCTTTGTCGTAGTAGGAAATGGCTCCGTTGAAGTCGCGGCTCACGTAGAGGCAGTCGCCGATACGGTTGTAGGCGTCGGCGAGGAGTGTGGGGTATTGGTTGTTGGCGAGAGAGGTGTATTTGATGAACCAGCGTCGTGCGTTGGTGTAGTCTTTTTTGTTGTAGTAGGTGTAGGCGACGTTGTAGTGCGCGGTGGCGAATTCTGGGGCTTCGGCGGATTGGTAGGAGTTGATGAAGGCGAGGAATTTCTCGCGGGCGTTGGGGGTGTCGTTTTTGGAGTAGAGGCATTCTCCTTGCCAGAACAGGGCGCGTGCTTTGAGGATGGGGTCGTAGTCGCCGTATTTGAGGGAGTAGGTGAGGAAGTCGTTAGCGCCGTCGATGTCGAGGTTGCTGTATAGCTCGGTGGCGTGGTAGAAGGCTATGCGCTGCATGGCCTTGTAGAGGTTGAGGTCTTTGTGTTGGATTTGCTCCATCGTCTCGAGTGCTTTTTTGTAGTTTTTGGTTGAGACGAGAGCTTTGCCCATGAGGTTGTATGTTTCGTCGCGGTGGACGGACTGAGGGTAGAGCTGGAGGTATTCGACGAAAGCGGAGATGAGGTCGTCGAAGGGAGAGAAGTTGAGTTCGCTGGCGAGTTTGAGTTTATTGAAGTGTGCGTCGTCGGCTATTGAGGAGTCGAATTTGGAGCGTGAGGCGGCGTCGAAGGCGGTGCGTGCTCGTTTTTTGTCGCCTATTTTGAGGCAGCATGCGGCGAGGTTGTAGTAGGCGTTTTGGGTCATGGCGTCGTCGGCTGAGGTTACTTTGGAGAGGTTGGCGGCGGCCTTGTTGTAGTTTTGCAGGTTGAGGTGGGCGAGGCCTATGTGGTAGTAGTCGGCACGTAGGAGTTTGTTGGAGAGGAGTTTGGCGAGTTGGTCGTAGGCGTTGAGAGCTGCTTTGTATTCGGCGAGCATGAAGTGGGAGTCGGCTACGATGCGTGTCATCTCGGCGGTTTTGTTGTTGGACTGGTTGGCGAGGGGTTGAGCGTAGCGTAGAGCTTCGGTGTAGTGGCCCTGGATGTACATGATATGTGCGATGTAGTAGGCTGCGGCGGTGTGGAAGCCGTTGTCTTTCTCGAGGTTGAGGAAGATGGGTAGCGCGGCGTCGTAGTTGGCGTTTTCGTAGAACACGTGTGCGCGGTAGTAGGCTATGGGTTGTGCGTATTCGCCTTCTTGGCCTTGTATTTTGTTGAATTGTGCTATGGCGAGGTTGTGCTGCCGCTGGGAGAAGTAGCAGTAGCCACGTTTGAAGATGAGTGGCACGCGGTTTTGTGGCGAGACGTTGTTCTCGTTGGCTTTCTCGAAGTAGGAGAGAGCTTTTTTGTCTTTGCCTTGTGAGAGGAGGAGGTCGCCGGTGTGGTATTGCGCGTCGGCGATATGGGCGTTGTCTTGTTGCTGAGACAGGTAGTTTTGGAGTAGTCGTTGTGCGTCGAGGTTGTCGGCCATTTTGGCGGACAGGGCTTCGAAGTATTGTGCGTCGGCGAGGAGTGTGGCGGGTGCGTCGGGTGCGTGGTTGATGGTGAATTGGTGGAATTCGGAGCGTGCGGCGCCGTAGAGTCCGGCGTCGTAGAGTGATAGTGCGTGTTGGAAGTGTGTGGCGGGGTCGTCTACGTGGTTGGTAGACTGAGCGTTGGCGAGTGGGGATATGGCGAGCGCGAGGGACGCGAGGAGTATGAGTTGTCTCATTTAATGAAAAGTGAAAATTAGGCGGTGTAAAGGTAGTAAAAAGTGGTGAGAAGAATTAGGGTGTTTTTTGGGGGAGGTGTGTAGGTGGGGTTTTTGGGGGATGGGGGCGGGGGGTGTGGATAACGGGAGGTTTTTGGCATGCCTGGCGGGGTAGAGACGCCGCGGGCGGACGTCTCTACATGGGGGAGTTGCCGTGGTTAGTTATGGAAGAATGTTAATAAAGAAGGGGGCGCTGGTGTGGTGCGCCCCCTGGGGATGGTGTTTGTTATGTTTGTTCGGCTGTTGTTTGTTCTTTGTTTGTTATTTGGTGAGGATGAGGGTGGAGTGGTTGTTGAGGATGCGGATGGTGGGGGTGTTGGGGAGGGGGTGGGAGAGGGGTCGTCCTTGGAGGTCGTAGTAGAGGGGGGTGGTGGTGGGGGTGGTGTTGGTGGGGGATTGGAGTGAGGTGGGTTGGGCGATGGCGAAGTAGGAGCGGAGGTTTTGGGTGTCGAGGTTGCCGATGTAGGTGGTTTGGGAGTTGTAGTGGAGTGTGGCGCCGTTGTTTTTGATGGTGGTGGGGAAGATGTTGGTGCCGGTGAGTGTTTGGTCGTTGTCGGTGTTGAGGGCGTTGCCATTGTCGGCTCCGCTGGGGGTGTTGCCGAGGTAGATGATGTGGGGGTTGGATGCGGAGTAGGTTGTGGCGTCGTCGGCGAGGTAGACGTTGGTGAGGTAGGCGCAGTGGGCGAAGGCTTCGTTGCCGATGTGCGTGAGGGTGGCGGGGAGTGTGAGCTCGGTGATGCTGGAGGAGGAGCATCCTGCGAAGGCTTTATCGCCGATGGAGGTGAGGGAGGAGGGGAGTGTGATGTTGGTCAGGCTGGAGCATCCGTAGAATGCGTTTGCGTTGATGGTGGTGAGTTTAGGATTGGTGGTGGGGATAGTAAGCGTGGTGAGGTTGGTGCATCCGGAGAATGCCTCGGCGCCGATGGTGTGGAGGTGTGGGGAGAGGGAGATCGTGGTGAGGGATGTGCAGCCTGAGAATGCTTCATCGTTGATTTCGATGGCGTTGGAGAGGGAGATGTTGGCGAGGTTGGAGCAGTTGGCGAATGCGTTTTCATAAATCATGAATTCGCATTGGCGGAGGAAGGAGACTGTGGTCAGGTTAGTGAAGGATAGGAATTGGCAGGTTGGGATTTTGTAGAGTTTGAAATTCTTGTCGAACGCGAGGGTTTTGGTGAAGGATTGGAGGATGGTGCGGACGTTGTTGTCGTTGTTGAAGATGGGCTTCCAGGCTTCGTCGGAGAGGATGGTGAGGGAGTCTTTGACGAAGGTGTAGCCGGTGCCGGTGAACTCTGGGGAGAGGTTGGAGAAGTAGGGTTTGAAGTTCTCGATGTTGGTGTTGAGGGGGTTGTAGTGGAGGGTGGCGGTGGTTGTGGGGAAGGCGTTGTTGCTGAGTGTGAAGGAGTGGAGGTTGTTGGCGGAGTAGGTTGTGGCGTCGGTGTTGACATAGACGTTTTTGAGTGCGGGGCAGTATTGGAAGGCTGACTCGTTGATGCTGGTCAGGGTGGTGGGGAGGTTCAGTGTGGTGAGTTTGGGGCAAGAGGAGAATGCGACTGGGGGGATGGCGCTGATGGGGCATTGTGAGAGGTTGGCCGAGGTGAGTTGTTTGCAATAGGAGAAGGCGCCGTTGCCGATGCTGGTCACGTTGCTGGGGAGGGAGATGGAGGTGAGGGCGGTGCCGGTGAACGCGTACGTGCCGATGGAGAGATTTGCTGTTGTGGGGAACTGGGTTACGGAGGATAGTTTGGAGTATTGATGGAATGCGAGGATTTGGCTGATGGAGCAGTTGGCGGTGAAGGTCACGGTCGTGGTGTTGGCTTTGAGGTATTGGCTTGTGGCGTTGTTAGTGTCGCCGCCTATTATGTTCCAGACTTCGCTGTTGTCGGAGCCGGTGTAGTTGATGGTGAGGGTGTTGTTGTTGGTGTTGAAGGCCCAGCCGGTGTTGGAGAATTGGGAGGAGGTGGGTATGAGGGTGTTGGAGGTGGGGTGGATGTAGTAGCCGTCGTAGAAGTCGAGGGTGTTATTGAGGGTATAGGAGGAGGAGGATACGGAAGAGCTTAGATCGCCTTCTTTGCCGTAGATGGTGGGTTGGGAGGCGAAGGGGGTGTTGTCTTCGAAGGAGAGATTAGACAGGTTGCCGGGGTAGAAGACCTCGGTGAGTTTCTGATTTTCAAAAAAGGTGCCGCTTTTGACTGTGGAGAGGGTGTTGGGGAGTGTTATGGAAGTAAGGTTGGAGTAGCGGGCGAAATATGTGTGGTCGAGTTCAGTGATGCCGCACTCGGACATGAGTATGACTGTGGTGGTGTTTTCGTAGAGGTAACTGTATATAAACTTATTATTAGAGATCTCGGAGAGAGCGTCGGCGGTGGATATGGTGAGGGTTGAGGTGTTGGTGTTGAAGGACCAGCCGGAGCTGGAGAGGATGTTGGAGGTTAGGATAAGTTGTCTTTCGGTGTCGACGTAGTAGCCGTTGCCGCAGTCGGGGAGGGAATAGCAAGTGAAGGTTTCGTCTAACGACTCATCAAGGTTATCGTACTGAGGGTCGTAGTAGAGCGTGGCATTGTCGGGGAGGTTGGATAGGGTGTTGGTGGTGAGAAGTGAGGGGTTGGCGAGTATTGTTATTGAGCTCAGAGAGGAGCAGTTGGCGAAGGCGTCGTTGCCGATGGATGTGACTGTGGAGGGTATGACGATGGATTGGAGAGAGGAGCAGTTGGCGAAGGCGTTTTTGCCGATGGAGGTGACGGTGGAGGGGATGGTTATGGATTGGAGTTTTGAGCATCCGCTGAAGGTGTAGTCGCCTATGGAGGTTACGCCTGAGGGGATGGTCAGGGATTGGAGGTTGGCGCATCCGCTGAAGGCGTATTCGCCTATGGATGTGACAGTGGAGGGGATGGTTATGGAGGAGAGGGCGGGGCAGTCTTGGAAGGCGTGTGCTCCGATGGAGGAGGGGGAGGAGGGGAGGGTGATGTATTGGAGTTTGGAGAAGTTTCTGTGGGCGTTATCTGGCACGGTGGAGGTGGGGGTGTTGTAGGTCACGGAGATGGTGTTGGATTGGAGGAAGGTGCGTGTGGTGTTGGCGTCGGTGGGGTCGTAGGTTATCTCGGTCCAGGCGTCGTCGGTTTGGATTGTGAGGCCGCCGCCGGTGGTGCCCATGGTGTAGTAGAACCAGCTGCCGTTGGAGGATGTGGGGGTGTCGCTGTTGGCGAGGGTTGTGGTGGGGAGGAGGAGTAGGGGGAGTAGTGGGAGGAATTTGATGTTCATAGGTTGTGGGTTTTGATTATTTGGGGGCTAAGTTAGGGGAATTTTTTGATTTTTTTTTGGGGGGTGGGGGGAGGGTACGCCTGGGGGCGTAGAGGGGATGGGGGCGGGGGGGTGCAACTATTCGTTTCGGCACGCCTGGCGGCGTAGAGGGGATGTGGACATCGTCTGTACAACTGGGGGGTGCCGTTAGGGGTTGGGGGCGCGTGGGGGTGTTTGGGGGATGGGGGTGTGGGGGTATAAGATATAAAAAGAAGAGGCGCGGGGGCGTCTCTTCTGTGGGTGTGGCACGCCTGGCGTCGTAGAGACGATGTGGACATCGTCTGTACGACGGGGGGTGCGACTGGGGGGGTTAGAGTTCGAGGTCGATGTCGAAGAGTTCGTGGAAGGGTAGTCCTTGTGCGGGGAGTCGGTTGAGGAAGGGGTCTGGGTCGAAGTCTTCGACGTTCCATACACCTGGTTTTTTCCAGATGCCTTTGAGGTACATTTCGGCTCCGAGTGCGCAGGGTACGCCGGTGGTGTAGCTGACGGCCTGGGTGCCTGTTTCTTTGTAGGCGGCTTGGTGGCTGCAGTTGTTGTAGATGTAGTAGGTGCGTGGTTGGCCGTTTTTGAGGCCTCGGATTCGGCATCCGATGGAGGTGTAGCCTTCGTAGTTGGCGCCGAGGTCGCCTGGGTTGGGGAGTACGGCTTTGAGGAATTGTAGTGGTATGATTTTGACTCCGTTGTAGTCGACGGGGTCGATGCGTGCCATGCCGATGTCTTGTATGACTCGGAGGTGTGTGAGGTATTCTTGTCCGAAGGTCATCCAGAAGCGTGCCCGTTTGATGGTGGGGAAGTTTTTGACGAGGCTTTCGAGTTCTTCGTGGTACATGAGGTAGGATTCTTTGGGTCCTATCTCGGGGTAGTTGAGTGGTTTATGGATTTCGAGGGGTCCGGTTTGGATCCATTGTCCGTCTTGGTAGTATCGTCCTTTTTGTGTTATCTCTCGGATGTTGATTTCGGGGTTGAAGTTTGTGGCGAAGGCTTTGTGGTGGTTGCCTGCGTTGCAGTCGACGATGTCGAGGTATTGTATTTGGTCGAAGTGGTGTTTTGCGGCGTAGGCTGTGAAGATGGATGTTACGCCGGGGTCGAATCCGCATCCGAGGATGGCTGTGATGCCTGCTTTTTGGAATTTTTCTTTGTAGGCCCATTGCCAGGAGTATTCGAATTTGGCGACGTCTTTGGGTTCGTAGTTGGCTGTGTCGAGGTAGGAGACGCCGGTTTGGAGGCAGGCGTCCATTATGGTGAGGTCCTGGTAGGGGAGGGCGACGTTGACTACGAGGTCGGGTTTGACGTTGTTGATGAGTTGGACGAGTTGTGGGACGTTGTCGGCGTCGACTTGCGCTGTTTTGACTCGCGGGGAGCCGATGGCTTTGGCGAGTGCGTCGCATTTGGCTTTGGTGCGGCTGGCGAGTGTTATTTCGGAGAAGGTTTGGGGGAGAGCGGCCATTTTGTGTGCGACGACTGTTCCGACGCCGCCTACGCCGATTTGTAGGACTTTGCCCATGATGGTTAGTGTTGTTGTGTTATTGTGGGATGTATTGTTTGATTTTGGCGAGGAGGATGGTGGAGTTGAGGGGTTTGGAGAGGAAGTCGTTGCATCCGGCTTGGAGGCATCGTTGGTGGTCGCTTTCGAAGGCGAAGGCTGTGAGTGCGATTATGGGGGTTGTGTTGTCGGTTTTGCGTATTTGGAGGGTAGTGGCTATGCCGTCGAGTTTTGGCATTTTGACGTCCATGAGGATGAGGTCGACGTGGTTGGCTCGGTAGAGTGCGAGTGTTTCATCGCCGTCGTGGGCCCAGAGGAGGTTGTAGTCGGCTCGGAGGAGGTAGGAGAGGAGGATGTAGTTGCTCTCCATGTCTTCGGCGACGAGGATGGTGGGTTTTGGTTGTTGAGGATTCATAGAGTAAAGGTAAGGCGTTTAGGCGAAGTTAGCAATTTTTTTGGGATTGTGGTGGGGGTGGTGGGATTTTTTTGGGGGGAGTGGGTTAGGGGAGGGGTGTTTCGGGGAGGGTGTTGGTGGGGATGATTTTGTAGATTTTGTCGTTTGGTCGTAGTCGGGCGGGCATGGGGATGGAGATGGTTTGTCCTTTGGGTGCGGTGGTGAGTGGTGTGTTGTTGTCGCCGCGTATGGAGGTGACGGTTTGTTCGATGACTCCGGATGTGGGTCCGATGGCTATGATGTGGTCGCCGAGTGTGAGGGAGTCGGTTTGGAGTTTTAGTTCCATGATGTTTATTTTTTGGAAGTAGTTGGTGACTTTGCCGATGTAGAGTTTTTTGGTTGTGGCTTTGTTGCCGTTGGTGTCGTTCCATTCGCCGAGTTTTTGTCCGAGGTAGTAGCCGTCCCAGAAGCCTCGGTTGAAGACTTGCGCGAGTTGGGTGTTGAGTTGTTGGAGTAGGTTGGGTGTGAGGGTGCCGTTGGTTATGGCGCATGCTGCCTGGTGGTAGGCTTGGCATACGGTTTTGACGTAGTCGGCGGAGCGCGCTCGGCCTTCGATTTTGAATACTGTGACGCCGGCGTTGATCATTTGGTCGAGGAAGTTGATGGTTTTGAGGTCTTTTGGGGACATGATGTATTTGCCGTCGATTTCGAGTTGTGTGTTGGTTTCGGTGTCGGTGACGGTGTATCGTCGTCGGCATATTTGGAGGCATTGTCCGCGGTTGGCTGAGGCTGCCATGTTGTCGAGTGAGAGGTAGCATTTGCCGGATATGGCCATGCATAGGGCTCCGTGCGCGAACATTTCGATGCGTATGAGTTGTCCTTTGGGGCCTCGGAGTTGTTCTTGGTTGATGCGTTGTGTTATTTGTTTTACTTGGTTGAGGTTGAGTTCTCGGGCGAGGACTATGACGTCGGCGTATTGGCTGTAGAAGCGTAGGGTTTCGTAGTTGCTGACGTTGCATTGTGTGGATATGTGGACTTCGAGGCCTATGGAGTGTGCGTAGGTTATGGCGGCGATGTCGGAGGCGATGATGGCTGTTATGTTGTTTTGTTTTGCGGCGTTGATTATTTGTCGCATTAGTGGGAGTTCGTCATCGTAGATGACGGTGTTGACTGTGAGGTAGGTTTTGAGGTTGTGTTGTTGTGCTATTTGTGTTATTTTTTGGAGGTCTGTGGTTGTGAAGTTGTTGGCTGATCGTGAGCGCATGTTGAGGTTTTCGATTCCGAAGTAGATGGAGTCGGCGTGTGCTTGTATGGCGGCCGTGAGGGATTCGTAGGAGCCTACGGGGGCCATTATTTCGATGTCTGAGCGTTTCATCGTTGGTGGAAGTCTGTTGCTATTTTTTGGAGGTATGCTTTGCCTGAGATGGTGTCGGCGTCGGGGTTGTCGTTTCGGGCGTAGTCGTGCATTTGGTTGTCGTAGATTTGGTAGTTGGAGGGTGTGACGAATCCGAATCCGTCGTTGAAGTCGAAGAAGGCGAAGTTGGGTGTTGTGGGGTCGAGTAGGTTTTTGGAGAAGGGGAAGTTGGTGGTTGGTATGTTGAGTTGTTTGAGGAGTGTGGTGGTGATGTCGGTTTGGGTGCCGTAGGTTGTGACGAGTGAGTCGGTGGTGTTGAGTGCGCCGCCGGTGAGGATGAGTGGTATGTTGAATCGTCGTTTGTCGGTCACTCCGACTCGGTCGGGGCCCGGGTGTCCGTGGTCGGCTACGAGGATGAAGAGGGTGTTGCGCCACCAGGGTTTTTGTCGCGCGGCGCGGAAGAATTGGCCGAGGCATTGGTCGGTGTAGTACATGGAGTTGAGGTAGTCGTCGGGGAGTTGTCGGGGGATGGGGACGGTGTAGGGTTCGTGTGAGCTGAGTGTGAAGAGGAAGTTGTAGAAGGGTTGTGGTTGTTGGTCGATGGTTTGTAGGAGTCGGTTGAGTGCGTATTGGTCGTGTGCTCCCCATTTGTCGCCGAGTTGTGAGGAGGGGAAGTCGTCTTGTGTGATGACTTGGTCGAAGTTGTTTTGGTTGACGAGTGAGTTGAAGTTGTTGAAGTTGATGTCGCCGGCGTAGATGAATGTTTGGTTGTGGTAGCCGTGTTGTCGGAGTGTGTTGGCGAGTGAGGGTATGTTTTGTGTTTTTTGTGGGAATTGTATGATTTGTATTGTTGGTAGGCTTGGGTAGGCGTTGAGTACGGCGAGTAGTCCTTTGCCGGAGCGGTCGGAGGAGGCGTAGAAGTTGTTGAAGTATATGCCGGTGTGTCGGAGTGAGTCGATGTTGGGTGTGGCGTTTTGTCCGCCGAGGTAGGCTATGCCGTGTGCGGAGAAGCTTTCGAGGAGTATGATGACGATGTTTGGTTGGGTGGTGTTGAGGATGTGTGGGTAGGTGTTTTGTGTGGTGTAGAGTTTGTTGTAGGTTGTTTGCATGAGGGTGTCGGGGAGGAAGTGGTATTGGATGTCGGCTTGTCGGGCTCGTTTTATGGAGTAGAGGAAGTTCCAGATGGGGTTTACGGCGACGTGGTTGGCGAATACGGAGTGTGAGAAGTAGGCTCGTCCGGTGTTGAGCGGGGCGAGTCCGAGTCCTCCTCGTATGGGGATGATGAGTAGTGCGGCGATGAGGAGGTAGGTGGTTGTGGTGAGGATGGTGGTGGCGGTGGTTTTGGTTTCGGGTGTGGGGAGTTTGGCGTGTTGGAGGGTGTGGTTGGTTAGTTTGATGGTTAGTGCGTAGTAGGCGGCTGCTATGGCGAGGCAGGTTATGGTGTAGGTGATTTCGAAGGATGTTTCGGCTGAGGCGAGGAGTAGTGAGGGTCGGTTGGCGATGGTGAGTAGTGAGGCGGCGTCGACGTGGTGGCTCCAGATGCCGTAGGTTATGGCTTCGGCTGGGAGGAGGAAGGCGAATAGGGCGCCGATGGCGGCTGTGATGTGGTTGAGTGCGCGGAGGGTGCGCTGGAGGGGGAGGAGGGGGTAGAGTAGGGCGGCGATGGTGGTTGTGAGGAGGGCGAGGTAGGCCCAGATGGAGATGTCGAATATGGTGCCGTGGAGGAGTGCCTGGAGGAGTAGTGGGGTGTCGACGTCGATGGCTTTGACGGAGTTTACGGCTGTGAAGAATATTCGGTTGGCGAGGAAGAGTAGGAGTAGGAGTATGAGGTGTGTGAGGAGTGTGAGTGTGAGGGTTTTGATGTTGCGTATGAGTGTTGTCATGGTGTTAGTGTTTGGCCCATCGGCGCCAGTTGGTGGCGATGGTGATGCTGTTGAGTGAGCCTGCGGCGTGGTATCGCGCGTGGGCGTATTGGATGTTGATTTTGGCTATGTTTAGTCCGGCTCCCCAGGCGAATCCGGCCATGCCTCCGGTGTCGGTGTCGGTTAGTTCGCGTCGTTGTCGGTGGTCGTAGCCGATGGTGAAGTAGAAGGCTCGGACGGGGATGAATTCGAGTCCGATGAGGATGTGTCGGAGTAGGTTGTCGGCTGGGTTGAGTGTTTTGTCGTGTGCTGGGGAGAGGTCCCATTGTGTTATGTCTTTGAGTGTGAGGAGGATGCGGAAGGGTGCGTGTTGTGGTTTGTAGGATATGGAGGTTTTGATGTCGAAGGGGAGTGGTGCGTGGTTGTTGTTGTTGGTGTATGGTTTGATGAGTGCTCCGGCGTTGTTGATGGAGAGGGCTGTGTTGAGTTGTCCGTTGGCGAAGGAGAGTGTGGCTCCCATGTCGATGGCGATGGCGATGGCTGTTTGGTCGGCCATTTTGCTGTATATGGGTTTGAGTGTGGCTCCGAGTCGGAGGTGTGGGGAGAGTTGTCGGGCGTAGGATAGGTAGATTGCGGTTTCGTGGGCGGAGAATTGTCCGATGTTGTTGGCGTTTTGGTCGGTTTGGTTGAAGTTGCCGTAGAGGGCGCAGAGTAGTCCGATGGAGAAGTTGCCGAGTTGGTTGATGTGGTGTGTGTAGGCTGCTGAGGTGTATTTGATGCCGTTGGTGATTGGTGTTATGTTGAGTGATATTTCGCCGGCTGTGGTGTCGGTTATGGCTGAGGGGTTGTGGAATATGAGGTTGGAGGAGGTTGTGCCGGAGAGGGTGTGTAGTCCGCCGAGTCCGACGAGTCGGGTGGATTGTGGGATGTCGAGGAAGGCCATGGTTGGGGCGGTGCGCGTTTGTGCGTGTGTGAGGAGGGGTATTATGAGGGCCGTGAGGGCGAGTATGTAGGTGGCTTTTGGCATGTCGCGAAGGTAGTGATTTTTTTTGTGTGGTGGGTTTGGAGTTTTTCGTGGGTTGTGTGGTGGGGTTTGTGTGGGTGGTTTGGGGGTATTTTGGGGGTGTTTTGGGGGTGTGTGGGGGGTGTGTGTTGAATTGGAGGGTTTCGTCAGTGGAGTTTTATGATGTCGTTTATGTTGGTTGTGTAGCGTGGGGAGAGGTGTTCTTGTCGGAGGTTGAGGAGGAATGGGTTGGTGTTGGGTGGTGTTTTTTGTCGTGGTAGTTGTGAGGCGAGGTGTATGGTGTTGGAGCCGTGTGTTTTGTTGATGTGGTCGACTATGGAGGAGAGTGTGTCTTTTTTTTGGTTGAGTTGTTGTTGGTTTTGGCAGAATAGGGATAGTTGTATGGCGGAGGCTGGGGATATGCCGTTGAGTATTACGCCGGCTCGTTTGTAGGCGTAGTTGGGTTGGTAGATGGATTTGAGGCCTTCGAGTGCGGCGGATACTATGTCGATTTGGGAGGAGGAGGCTTGTGGGAGGGTTACGTTGCGGATGTTGGAGTATTGTGGGAGGTCGGTTCGGTAGGGGTTGGAGGCTATGAAGACGGATATGATGTTGCATACGGAGTCTTGGGCTCGTAGTTTGGCGGCGCACATTGAGGCGAAGTTGGCTATGAGGGGTCGTAGGTCGTTGATGTTGTGGAGCATTTGCGCGAAGGATCGGGAGGTGCAGATGCTTTTCTTGGAGTGGATGTGTTCGGTGGGTATGGCGTCGATGCCTCGTAGTTCTTGCCAGGTTCGTAGGCCGTTGATGCCCATGAGGTGTCGTACTTGTTGTTCGTTCATGTTGCAGAAGTCGGCCGCGGTGTGGAATCCTGCGAGGTTGAGGGTTTTGATGGTGCGTCGGCCGATGCCCCATACGTCTTCGAGTTTGACGAGTGAGGCTGCTTTGTGGAGTTTGTCTTCGTTGTCGATGGCGCAGAAGCTGTGGTATGCTTTGTACTTTTTGGCGAATCGGCAGGCAATTTTGGCGAGGGTTTTGGATGGTGCCACTCCTACGCTGACGGGGATGCCTGTCCATTGTCGGACTCGTTGTGGTATGGAGGCTGCGAGGTTGATGGCTTTGTCGTGCGGGAGGTCGATGGCGAAGAAGCATTCGTCGATGGAGTAGGGTAGGGTGTCGCCGACCATATCGGCGAGTATGCTCATGACGCGGTGTGAGAGGTCGGCGTAGAGGATGTAGTTGGATGAGAAGGATGTGACGGTGTTGAGGGGGTCGTATTCGGGGAGTTGGTAGTGGGGTAGTCCCATGGGGATGTTCATGGCTTTGGCCTCGTTGCTGCGTGAGACTACGCATCCGTCGTTGTTGGAGAGGACTACTACGGGCTTCGTCTCGAGGTCGGGTCGGAATACTCGTTCGCATGAGACGAAGAAGTTGTTACAGTCCATGAGACCGTAGAGCATGGCTGTCAGATGCGATGGTTACGTTTCTTGATGGTGTAGGTTACGACTCCCCATACACGGAAGTCGTCAGGGTTGGTGACGGGGATGGGTGCATAGGCCTTGTTGGCGGGTAGTAGGAGGAGTTGGTCGTTATCGATATGCAGGAATTTGAGGGCGAATTCACCGTCGATGTAGCATACCACGAGGTCGCCGTCGGCAGGGTCGAGTGATTTGTCGATTACGATGATGTCGCCCTCGTCGATGCCTGCGTCGGTCATGGAGTCGCCTACGACACGTCCGTAGAATGTAGCGGCCTTATGTCGGACGAGTTCCTTGTTGAGGTCGATGCCCGACTCAATGTAGTCTTGGGCGGGACTTGGGAATCCGGCATGTATACCGGCATCGGCGAAGGAGAGTGATAGCTCGTCGTCGGTCTGGGCATTGAAGAGTTGCAGGTCTTTCATGGTAATGGCAAAGATAGCCAATTTTTGAAGGGGGTGAGGAGGGTGGGGGAGCATGGGGTGGTGTGATGGAATGGAAAAAAGGGTATATTTGCGGTTGTTTATTAGCGAATAAGACAAGCTCTTATTTATGGCAGACATAACAAGAACAGAGAGAGAGTTTGACGAGGAACTCGGCAAGTGCCGTGAGATATTCGTCAAGAAGATGGAAGATTACGGTGTAGCATGGCGGATATTACGCCCATCATCTCTCACTGACCAGATATTCATCAAGGCTAACAGGATACGGTCTATACAGACCAAGGGCGAACGTATGGTCGACGAGGGTATACGCCCCGAGCTCATGGGAATAGTGAACTATGCGGCAATGGCTCTGATACAGTGCAAACTGGGATATGCCGATAAGGCCGACATAGCCAACGATGTCGCATTGAGTGAGTACGATAGCCAAATAAAACGGGCATGCGACCTTATGGGATCGAAGAACCACGACTACGACGAGGCATGGCGTATGATGCGGACATCGTCAATAACCGACATCATACTCATGAAGATATACCGGACAAAGCAAATAGAGGGACATAACGGTGCCACGCTCATATCCGAGGGAGTAGAGTCCAACTACTTAGACATGATTAACTACGCAGTCTTCGCCCTTATCCAGACCACGGAAGAGGGCGTCAAGTAGGCTGCCACGAACCATAAAACACATACCGACATGGACACTCAGACGAAGCGTGCGATAGTGCGGGTCAGTAGGCTGATACTCGGCGCACTGTTCATATTCTCAGGTCTCACCAAGTGCATCGACCCCATGGGCGGGGCGATAAAGGTCGAAGATTACTTCGTGGCATGGGGTTGGGACGGTATGCCATGGTGGGTATGTATGGCTCTGTCGACCATACAGAACATCCTTGAATTCAGCACAGGATTCATGTTGTTCTGCGGAGCGTTCATCGAGGTGTCCTCGGCTATTGCTTTGGCATTCATGGTGTTCTTCACCCCACTGACACTCTACATCGCCATCGCTAACCCGGTGAGTGACTGTGGATGCTTTGGCGATGCCTTCAAGATTACCAACTGGCAGACATTCGGCAAGAACGTATTCTTCTTGGCAGTGGCAATAGTGGTCTTCGTATGGCGTAAGGTAGAGGCTCACGACACTAAGAGATGGCGCCAACTGGTAATGACTGTGACCGGCATCACCGTAGCCTCACTGATAACGATAAAAGGCATCACCGACGAACCGATAATAGACTTCCGACCCTACGCCGTCGGCACCGATATTAACGCCTCTATGTCCATCCCCGAAGGTGCACCCCAGACCGAATACAAGACAACCTTCATCCTCGAGAAGGACGGTCAACTCAAAGAGTTCGACGAGAACACCTACCCCTACGACGACCCCACCTGGGTATACAAAGACACCCGTTCCGAGATTATTAAAGAGGGCTACGTACCCCCCATCACAGACTTCACCTTCACCACCGAAGATGGCGACCTGATGACAGACTCCCTCCTCCATAGTTCCCAACCCATCATTCTCGCCCTCTCCGTCAAATTGGAGAACGCCTCCGACACGGCCCTCGCCACACTCGCCCACCAAAAGACACTGGCCGACAACAACGGCTTCAAATTCTACCTCGCCACCTCCTCAAACAACTTCACTCGTGCCAAACAACTCGTAGGACCCGACACCCAAATCCTTACCGCCGACGAGACCATGCTCAAGACCATGGCTCGCAGCAACCCCGCACTGATAGTCCTACAAGACGGCGTAGTAGTAGCCAAATACAGCGTCAACCACCTGCCCTTCGACGACGAAATGGCCACACCTGCCGCATCCTACCTCGCAAACCTCAAACACTCCTACGACTGGATGGTCATGGTATGCCTCACACTCGCATGCGTGATAGTTTGGCTCCTCATACGTGGAGGCAAGCGCCGGCGAACCTCACAAGAAGATAACAACTTACAATAAATTCCTATAACAATGAGAAAGAAGATTGTAGCAGGCAACTGGAAAATGAACAACACCCTCCAGGAGGGTGTCAAGCTTGCTCAAGACGTCAACGCCATCCTCACCAAAGAGGCCCCCAAGTGCACCGTAATACTCGGCACTCCATTCATCCACCTCGCCGATGTCGTACGCAACGTCGACAACAACCTCATCAAGGTTGCCGCCGAGAACTGCGCCGACAAGGAGAAAGGCGCCTACACCGGCGAAGTATCTGCCGCCATGGTTAAGTCCACAGGCGCAGAATATGTCATCCTCGGACACTCCGAGCGCCGCGCATACTACGGCGAGACCGACGAGATCCTCAAGAACAAGGTAGACCTCGCCCTCGCCAACGGCCTACAAGTTATCTTCTGCATCGGCGAAGTCCTCGAGCAACGTGAGGCCAACAAGCAGAACGAGGTCGTCAAGGCACAAGTCGAGAACGCCCTCTTCCACCTCAACGCCGCCGACTTCGGTAAGATCGTTCTCGCCTACGAGCCCGTCTGGGCCATCGGCACCGGCAAGACCGCTACCAGCGCACAGGCAGAGGAAATCCACGCCTACATCCGCTCCGTCGTAGCCGCTAAGTACGGCAAGCAAGTAGCCGACGACACCACCATCCTCTACGGCGGCAGCTGCAAGGCCTCCAACGCACCCGAACTCTTCGCACAACCCGACGTCGATGGCGGACTCATCGGCGGCGCGTCACTCAAAGCTGAGGACTTCCACGGCATCATCGCCGCCTTCAAGTAAGCCCCTCTCAACCCCTATACTTATCCCCCTGGAGTCTCACCACTTCAGGGGGATTTTCTCTCCCCTCACGACACCAAACCCATCTCCACCAGTTACTATTTCCTCCAATTCCCGCCATCCAACCCCATTTCGCCCCCAATCCCCCGCAATTCCTACGTACATGCTCCATAGATGCTCCACCGAACCTCCACTTTACTGACAATATACTGAAAAAACTGCTCCCCCGATGCTCCAACATACTGAAACAATACTGACCCCGATGCTACCCGCATCCTACCCCGAATATCCGAATTTCTCCAATCCCTACCTCCTCAACTTATCCCCACAACGACCCCTAAACAACCCCTAAATCTTTTTTTGTATTATTTCGTTGCCAGTTGAGTTGTAGGTTAGAATATGTTCTTATATTTGCCCCGCCCCAGGACATCAAATCCAACGGGGTCAACAGACCACAAACAGAACGAACAATAACTCAGAAGAAGAGAATATACTCTATGGCAAAACAGAAAATACGAGCCATTAAAAACTACGAAAAGCTCGACGAACAACTCCGGAAGGCTCTCGAACAAAAATTCCCCAACGGCTACAGCTCCGAACTCCGCACCTTCGACGTGGGCGGCGGCAAATTCATGACCGCGCTCCCCTTCGAGACCGACGACTTCATGTACCTCATCAAATTCCCTGTCCCCGAGACCCTCGAGGACGAGCAAGACAACCTCGGCGGCGAAGACGACCTCAACCTCGAAGGTGGCGAGGACGTCGAAGAAGAAGAGGAGCAAGACGAAGTCGAGAAACCTACCGACAACATTGAGGATTTCGACGTGGCCGACGAGTCAAGCCCCGAAGCCTGACACCGCGACCCTACCACTACCAACCCGCGACGCAATCCCCCACGCCGCGGGTTTTCTCATCCCTCACAACCGCCGCCACTCATTAGGCGTGCACCCCGCCATACGCTTGAAATACTTGCAGAAAAAACTCACATTGGCAAAATTCAACCGCTCCGAAACCTCACCCACCCCAGCTCCATCATGACGCAACATCACCTTCGCCGCGCTCACCAACGCCCTGTCTATCCACTCCTTCGCCCCAACGCCACTCTGCCGACGCACCTCCGTCCCCAAATAACGCTCCGTCACGCACAACCTCCCAGCGTAATACCCCAACTGATGCTCCTCCCTATAATGCTCATTAACTAACTGTATATACCTGTCAAACAACGACATACCTACACCTCCCGACATCGCCGCGCCATATTTCTCATACATCTCCGAATAATATCGCGTTATAACCGCCACCATCCCCCTCGCCACACCCGACCTCTCCGGCATCCCGCGAGTTATGCCCAGCAACATCCTGAACATCTCGTCCGCCAACGCCAACTCCCCCACGCTAACGCTCAACTGACCATCCTTCACCTGCCCGTTAAACAGCTCCGGCACCTGCCGCCCATGCGCAAGCACGAACGTCTCCACAGGCACGCCCATGCCGTCAATCTCAAAATCCTCACTCATCCACATCGGCTCCACAATCGTCCCCGGCATCACAAACACCATCATCCCCTTCCGCAACTCCTTCTCTTTCAAATTGATAATGCTCCGCCCCACTCCCTCCTTAACTATCCCCATCCTGTAATCCTCTATCAAAAACGGCATCCGCTTCTCCATGAACGGCCCAAAGAACCCCCTCAATCCCACAACCACACCAATATGACCGTCAAAATAGTCATTCCCGTCAAGTAGATTGTTCTCCTTGAACTCGTCATATATCCGCTCCAACGGCATCCGCTCAGGCACTTTCATGGCTCTTTTCCTTTTCGTTTCCTACGTAAAGATAACAGATATAGTCCTATTCCCACACTTTCCCCCTCATAACCCTACAAATAGATCATTTCCCAATAAATTAAGATAACACCCCTTCCACGCACCCCGACTATGTTTGCATATCGAAAACAAACACTCATTCTCTCATGAATAAACTCGCAATACCCCTCCTCGCACTCATCCCCCTCACGGCCCACGCCCAACCTCTCTCTCTCGACTCGTGCCGTCTCCTCGCCCACGACAACTACCCCGCCATCGCCCAATACGACCTCGTCTCCCAGTCGCGCGACCTCTCCCTTGCCAATGCCGCCCGCCAATGGCTACCCAACCTCTCACTCTCCGCCTCCGCCGCGGTCTTCACTGATATCCTCAACTCCGATAGCCCCGCTTCGCAAATGGGTCTCGACCTCCCCAACCACATCCTCTCAGCCTCTCTCTCCCTCAAGCAAAACATCTACGACGGCGGTCAAATTTCCGCACGAAAACGTCTCAATAACGCCCAAGCCGCCACACAAACAGCTCAAATCAACGTCGCCATATACGACGTCTACGCCCAGGTCGAAGAACTCTTCTTCGGCATACTCCTCACCGACGAGCACCTCCGCATAAACGATCTTATGCTCAACGACCTCGCCACAGCCCACAAATCACTCACAAGCCTACTCAACAACGGCCTCGCACAACCCTCCGACCTCGAACTCCTCCAAGTCCAGCAACTCCAACTCGCACAACAATCCTCCGCACTCCAATCCTCACGACACGCCTACCTCACCATGCTCAGCGCCTTCGTAGGCCGAACTCTCGACGACTCAACACATCTTCTGCCTCCACACACGCCCGACCCCTCCCCCACGCCCTGCGCCCGTCCCGAGTTAACCCTGTTCGCCTCACAGCACGACCTCCTCAACTCCAAACGCGACCAACTCGATGCTCGCCTGCGCCCCACACTCGCCTTCGTCGGCACAGGCCTCCTCCATTCCGAGATGTCCAACCTCCTCAACAACGGCCTCCTCGCCGCCTCACTACAACTCAACTGGAACATTGGCGCCTTCTACACCCGTCGAAATGACCTGCGGCAACTCTCTATCCAACACTCCGATATCGATGTCCAACGCGCTACATTCCTCTTCAACAACAACCTCCAAAACTCCTCCACCAACGCCAAAATCCAAACCCTCCAGTCCCAAACCCTCCACGATGCCCAAATAGTCTCCCTGCGCGAGAGCATAATGCAACGTGCCAACAAGAAACTCCAATCTGGCACATACTCCCTCAACGACCTCATACGCGACATCAATGCCGCAGCCCTCGCACGCCAGCAAATGGCGCTCCACCAAATACAGCTCCTCCAAGAGTCATACCGTCTCAAAAACATCAATAACAATTAGTTACCAATGAAACACCTCCATCTCCTTCTCCTCCCACTCCTCATCTCCAGTTGCCACGACGACAACCTCAACTTCAACGCCACAGGCACCTTCGAGGCCACCGAGGTGACCCTCTCCGCCGAGCAGAACGGTCGTCTAATCTCCCTCACCATACAAGAGGGCGACCCCGTCTCCTCCGGCGACACTATCGCCCTCACCGATACCCTCCCCCTCCACCTCAAACTCCAGCAAATACAAGCCCTCGCCCACGTCTACGCCTCACAACGCCCCGACACCCGCAAACAGTCCGCCGCCCTGCAAGAGCAACTCGCCAAGGCACGCCAAGACTACGACCGCTTCAACGCCCTGATAGCCGACGGAGCCGCCAACCGTAAGCAGCTCGACGACGCCGACGCACAAGTCCGTATCACATCCAGCCAACTCGACGCCCTCCTCTCCTCCCTCGCCACGTCCACCAACAGCCTTAACGCCCAAATCGACGCCGCGCAAGCCGAGTCCCGCATCGTCCTCGACCAACTCCACAAATGCCACGTCACATCCCCCATCAGCGGCATCGTCATCGCCAAATACGCACAGCAAGGCGAGTTCCTCTCCACAGGACGACCTATCCTCAAGGTCGCCGACCTCGACGACATATTCCTCCGTGCCTACATCACTTCAAGTCAACTCTCCCAAATTAAGTTAGGTCAAGAGGTTATGGTCTACGCCGACTATGGCGACAACATCACCAAGGCCTACCCGGGTCACATCTCCTGGATCTCCTCAAAGTCCGAATTCACACCCAAAACCATCCTCACCAACGACGAGCGTGCCGACCTTGTCTACGCCGTCAAAGTGGCCGTCCATAACGATGGTGAGATTAAAATCGGCATGTATGGCAAGCTCAAATTCTGATTCCCCCATAGCCATTGCCGTCTCCTCCATATCCAAGAGCTACGGCCACATACAAGCCCTATCCGACGTGTCCTTCTCCGTCCCCCGTGGCGAGGTCTTCGGCATAATAGGCCCCGATGGCGCTGGCAAGTCCTCCCTATTCAAGATTCTCGCCACGCTCCTACTCCCCGACTCCGGCAACGCCCTCCTCGACGGCCTCGACGTGGTATCCCAAATGCGCCAAGTGCGTTGCCGTGTAGGCTACATGCCCGGACGATTCTCCCTCTACCAAGACCTCTCCGTACAAGAAAACCTCCACTTCTTCGCCACTCTCTTCGGCACAACCATCGAAGAGGCCTACAACGACATCCAACCCATCTATTCGCAAATAGAACCCTTCCGCAATCGACGTGCGGGTGCCCTCTCGGGCGGAATGAAGCAGAAACTCGCCCTATGTTGCGCCCTCGTCCATAAACCCTCAATTCTCATACTCGACGAGCCTACCACAGGTGTCGACCCCGTATCTCGCAAAGAGCTATGGTCCCTCCTCCTCCAGCTCCGCGACAAGGGCGTTACCATAATCGCCGCAACACCCTACCTCGACGAGATACGCCTATGCCACCGCGTAGCCTACCTCCAAGAAGGCCACCTCATGGGCATCGGCTCCCCCGACGACATCCTCCTCCAGTTCCACGATGTCTTCTGCCCCTCCATGCCCGCCCACAGCCTATCCGCTCCCGCCATCTCCGACGATGTCATCTCCGTCTCACACCTCGTCAAGGCGTTCGGCTCTTTCCATGCTGTCGACGATATATCTTTCTCCGTCCACCGTGGCGAGATCTTCGGCTTCCTCGGCGCTAATGGTGCCGGCAAGACCACCGCCATGCACATCCTCACCGGCCTCAACCAGCCCACAAGCGGCAACGGTCGTGTAGCCGGATGCGACATACGCACGCAGCACGAGCAAATCAAAAGCCACATCGGCTACATGAGCCAACGTTTCTCCCTCTACGACGACCTCACCGTACGTGAAAATATCCGCCTTTTCGGTGGCATATACGGCCTCTCCGACAAGGACATAAAGCGCAAGACCCACGACCTCCTCCTCCATCTCGACTTCTCCTCCCACGCCGACGACATCGTCGCAAGTCTCCCCCTCGGCTGGAAACAGAAACTCGCCTTCTCCGTCAGCATTCTCCACGACCCCGAAGTCGTCTTCCTCGACGAACCTACCGGCGGTGTCGACCCCGCCACCCGCAAACAGTTCTGGCAACTCATATACGAAGCCGCCGATGCCGGCATAACAGTCTTTGTCACAACCCACTATATGGACGAAGCCGAATATTGCGACCGCATATCCATAATGGTCGACGGCAAAATCCGAGCCATAGGCTCCCCAGCGCAACTCAAAGACACTTTCAACGAACCCGACATGGACGCCGTGTTCACCAAACTCGCACGACAAGGCAAACGCAGCTAATCTCTCCCCCAACACCCCCTAACACAACCTTTATGTCCCAATTCTACTCCTTCATAGTCAAAGAGATACGCCACATACTCCGCGACAAACGCACCATGCTCATCCTCTTCGGCATGCCCGTGGTGATGATGGTGCTCTTCGGTTTCGCCCTATCACAAGAGGTACACAACGTCCGCACCGTAATAGTCTCATCCTCCACATCCGACGCCACCCGCTCTATGGTCGACGCCCTAAGTGCCAACGACTACTTCTCCATCACCCACAACGTCCCCACTCCCGCCGACGCCGAAGCCCTAATCCGCTCACAACAAGCCGACATTGCCATCGTCTTCGCCCCCGACTTCGCCTCCTCCACTTCCCCCAACCACGCCCTACTCCAAGTCATAACCGACGGCACCGACCCCAATATGGCCCAGATGTACGCCAACTACGCCACACAAATCATCTCCTCTCACTTCCACGCCCCAGCACCCTCATTCCAACTCCACACCACACTCCTCTACAACCCACAAATGCGCAGCTGCTACAACTTCGTCCCAGGCATCATGGGCATGCTCATGATCCTCATCTGCGCCATGATGACCAGCATAAGCATCGTCCGCGAAAAGGAGACTGGCACAATGGAGGTTCTCCTCGTCAGCCCCATACGCCCCTTCACCATCATCATCGCCAAGGTCATTCCCTACCTCGTCCTCGCCTTCCTCATCCTCACAGCCATACTCCTCATCTCTCGCTTCATACTCGGCGTTCCCATCGCCGGCAGCCTGCTCGCCATATACCTCCTCTCCGGCGTCTACATCCTCACCGCCCTCTCCATCGGCATCCTCATCAGCACCATCGCCCAAACACAGCTCTCCGCACTCATAATGTCCGCCATGCTCCTCATAATGCCCAACATCCTCCTCAGCGGCATGATATACCCCATCGAGAGCATGCCCCCAATCCTCCAATTCGCCTCCTACGCCATCCCCCCGCGCTACTACATCTCTGCCATACGCAAACTCATGATTATGGGCGTCTCCATCAACAACGTCATCCCCGAAATCCTTACCCTAATCGCCATGACCGCCCTGCTCCTCTCCCTCGCTCTTAAGAACTTCAATAAACGTCTCGCCTGACCATGATTATCAAATACTTAATCCATAAGGAGTTCCTCCAAATCAAACGCAACTCCTTCATCCCGCGCCTCATCATCATGTTCCCCATCATGGTCCTGTGCGTCATGCCCTGGGCCATGAATTTCGAGGTCAAGAATATCAAGGTCGATATCGTCGATAACGACCGCTCCTCACTCTCCCGACAACTCATCGACCGCTTCAAAGCCTCACAATACTTCCTCTTCAACGCCCAACCACCCACCTCACACGACGCCCTCCGCGACATAGAGTCCTCACAAGCCGACCTCATAGTCAACATCCCCCACGACTTCGAGGCCGACATCCGCAACGGACGCTCCCCGCATCTCCTAATCTCCGCCAACGCCGTCAACGGCACTAAAGCCAGCATGGCCTCCGCCTACGCCTCACAAATCGTCACCTCACACATATCCCCCGACACCGACGCCCTCCAAAACCTCGTTTCCACACTCTACCTCTACAACCGCAACCTCGACTACAAGCTCTTCATGATCCCCTCCCTCATGGCGATAGTCATCATGCTGATATGCGGCTTCCTCCCCGCTCTCAACATCGTAAGCGAGAAAGAAAAGGGCACCATCGAGGCCATAAACGTCACACCCGTAAGCAAACTCAACTTCATAATGGCCAAACTCATACCCTATTGGCTCATCGGACTTATAGTCATCTCCATCTGCTTCACCCTCGCCTGGCTCATCTACGACATGACCCCAGCCGGCAACATCCTACTCCTCTACCTCCCCGTCCTCCTACTATCCCTCATCTTCAGCGGACTCGGTCTCGTCGTCTCCAACAACAACTCCACCATGCAACAAGCCATATTCGTGATGTGGTTCATCATAATGTGCCTCATGCTCCTAAGCGGTCTCTTCACACCAGTCCGAAGTATGCCACAATGGGCATACCTCACCACCTACGTCAACCCCATGCACTACTTCATCGACGCCATACGCACCGTCTACATCAAGGGCGGCGGCCTGTCAGCCATATACCACCAGATCCTCGCGCTATCCCTCTTCGCCCTTGTCATGAACGTGTGGGCCGTGCGTAGCTACAAGAAGAACGGCTAAGCGCAGCCTTTCCTCCACGCCCCGTTTGCTTTCCTCTCCCAAATACCCTATCTTTGTCTGTAAGGTTTTATAGGCAAACTCTTTATGCGTCTCCAAAAGATTCTCCGCACCTGGCACGTCGTCTTAATCCACATCCTCGTGTGGGTCGTCCTCTTCGGACTACCTATGCTCTACGGCTCCGAAAGCGAGGGTGCCCTGCGCTTCGCACGACGCAACTGTGCCATGCTCATCGGACTGATGATCACCTTCTACGCCAACCTCCTGTGGGGCATCGACAAGCTCCTTTTCAAGCGACGCTACGTGTGGTTCATCATCTTCAACCTCGCCCTCTTCTTCCTCGTCTCCTTCGAACGCTCAGCCCTGAACGTGTTCTTCGACTCTCTCGAGAATATCCAACGTGAAGAAATACCACGCCACGACGGCATGCGACCACTCTTCATGTTCAACGACTTCATATTCTCCCTCCTCGCCATCGGCGCCTCCCTCGGCATACGCCACCTGAGCAGCCTCCACAACATCGAGATTGAACGCAAGAAGATCGAGAACGAGACCCTCTCACAAGAACTCAACCTCCTGCGCTACCAAATCCGCCCACACTTCTTCTTCAACTGCCTCAACAACATCTACTCCCTCATCGGCATATCCCCCGACAAGGCCCAGAAAGCCGTGCACAGCCTTAGCCGCATGATGCGCTTCATACTCTACGACGGCAGCAACCAGACCGTCACACTCTCCCAAGAGGTCGACTTCCTCCGCAACTACATCTCCCTCATGCGCCTCCGCCTACGCCAAGATGCCACAATCAACCTCCAGTTCCCCGACGACACCAACGCCATAGAAATCCCCTCCCTCATGTTCATCCCTCTCGTCGAGAACGCCTTTAAGCACGGCGTAGGCCCACACGGCGAAGCCAACATCTCTTGCCTAATGTCCATCGCCGACAACCGCCTTAGCCTTGTCGTCGAGAACGAGATATACAACCACGGCAACGAACGCGACGGCGCACACTCCGGCATAGGCCTCGCCAACCTCCAGAAGCGTCTCCACATCATCTACGCCGACCAATGCCAATTCCGTGCCGAAAGGGTGGGGGAGTCCTCCCTCTTCCGCGCCGAGGTCTCCGTCCCCATTAACGCCCATAATTCCAATGCCTAACATGCCCGATTCCCTCAATGTCCTCGTCGTCGACGATGAACCCCTTGCACAAGAACTCGTCTGCGGATACGTCAAGCGTGTCGACTTCTTCAATCTCGTTGGCACTTGCTCCACAGCCGCCGAGGCCGAGGTATCACTCGCCAAAGACCATGTCGACGTGATGTTTATCGACATACAGATGCCCGGCGTATCCGGCCTCTCCTTCGTCCAGTCCCTCAACGAGGACGAACGCCCCGAGGTCGTCTTCACCACCGCCTACAGCGAGTACGCCGTCGACGGTTTCAAGGTCAACGCTGTCGACTATCTCCTCAAGCCTTTCGACTTCGACGAGTTCATGCGTGCCGCCAATAGAGCCAAGAATAAGATAGATACCCTACGTGGCGCCGAGAAGGAGGCCCTGCCCGCTGGCGATGAGAATTTCTTCTTCGTCAAGTCCGACTACAAACTCGTACGCATCGAATACGAGAATGTCGTATATGTCGAGGGTCTCAAAGACTACGTCAAGATCTACACCACCGACCGCCCTCGCCCCATCCTCACACTCTCTACCCTAAAGCAACTCGAGGAGCGTCTCGAGCCTCACGGCTTCGCTCGTGTCCATCGCTCCTTCATCGTCAATGTCAAGATGATTTCCAGCGTCGAGAAAGGCGGGCTCTTCCTCGGCTCCATACGCGTCCCCATAGGCGACGGCTACAAGTCCAAGGTTCAAGCCATTTTAGACCGCCTGACATTGTGAGAGAGGATTTCCTGCAATTCATCTGGGCCCAACGTCTCTACCGCTCGGCTTTCATGACCTCCACCGATGGCGACACCGTCGAGGTCATTGAGCCAGGACGACTTAACCCCGATGCCGGCCCCGACTTCTTCAATGCCAAAATCCATGTCCATAATGTCACGTGGGTAGGCAATGTCGAAGTCCACCTCACCTCCGACGACTGGTACGCCCACGGCCACGACTCCGACCCCGCCTACGATAATGTCGTCCTCCACGTCGTCGGTCGCTCCACTGGCCGCAAAGTGCTCAATAGCAAAGGCCGTCCCATACCCGAGGTCTCTCTCGAATACGACCCCCTCCTATGGCAACGTTTCGAGGGCATGGTGCTACACACCGACGCCATACGCTGCGAGGACATCCTCCACGACCTTCCCACTGTAATACGCCGTGACTGGCTCGATGCCCTGCTCGTTGAGCGTATGAACGAGAAATGCGAACGCGTACGAGTCCTCATGCGCGAGTTCTCTGCCGACTGGGACCAAGTCTTCTTCTCCCTCCTCGCTCGTGCCATGGGCGGCAAGGTCAACGCCGATGCCATGGAGCTCCTCGCACGTGTCACGCCCCTGCGCATCCTCCTCAAGCACAACAACCCCCTCCAAGGCGAAGCCCTCCTCCTCGGGCAAGCGGGCATGCTCCACACCGACGTCTCCGACGACTATCTCTTACTCCTCCGCCGCGAATACTCTTTCCTCCAGCAGAAATTCAACCTCGAGCCACTCAATGCCGCCATCTGGAAATATGCGCGCCTACGCCCACAAGGTTTCCCCGATGTCCGCATAGCCCAACTCGCCGCCATTCTCCGCGCATGGCCAGGCAACTTCGGCGACTGTATGGGTCTCAACCTCAACTCCCTCCTAAGTGCCGAAGCCTCCGAATACTGGGACTCCCACTTCCGCCTCGGCACACCCTCCGATATGCTCCACCCCAAGGCACTCGGCCCCGACGCCCGACGCATAGTCGTGGTCAACTGTGTCGTCCCCTTCGCCATGGTCATGGCCGAACGCAAAGCCGACGACTCCGCTCGCACCCTGGCCCTCGATGTCCTACGCTCCCTCCCCAAAGAGGAAAACACCATAATCGCAGGTTGGCGACGTCGTGGCATAGAGGCCGACGACGAGGCCGACATCCAAGCCCTTATCTACCTCCGCAAACGCTACTGCGACAACGGCGACTGCCTACGTTGCCGCTTCGGACGATGGGTCATAAGCCGTGGTTTCAGCCCCATACCCTACGCCAAACTCAACTGACACGCCCCCTTATCCCCATATTTTTGCACCGCCACAGCCGATATATAACCCCTCCACTTCGCGCATATCAACTTCTTTTGCTAATTTTGCACTAATTGACCGTCAAACCATATAGTCTGATGTACAAGGTATATGCCAAGTTGCTCGGCGTGACGCTGCTCTTCTCGCTCTGCGGGACGGGTGCCGTCTCTCCCTGTGGCGACGTCTCTGTTGTCATCCTCGAGGCATTATCCCAACCCGGTGGCGAATACGTCCGCAGTCTCGACGGAGTCTACGAACTCAAATGCCGCCTCGTCACGGTCAATCACGACGAGGTTCGTATCATCGTCACCTGCGAAGGGCTCGCTGGCAACGACTCCGCCATCCCCGCCTGCTGCGTATCCACATCCGATGCCGCAGGCCACGCACCAACCACCGCCCACAGCCAATGGGTTCCCCTCGGCATGAGATGTCGTGCCGGCCCCATAGCCTGACCGCTCCCCGCTGCCTTGTTTTTCCTCGTCCTCGCCCCCACTGTGGCGTGGTGCGACAGTTTCCCTTATCAAGAAAATTATTTCACCAATGTCAATATTGAACTCGCTCCTGACCATGATTTTCGGGAGCAAATCCCAGAAGGATATGAAGGAGCTCGCTCCTATCGTGTCCAAAATCAAAGAAGTTTACCCCACCCTCGAGTCCCTGTCCAACGACGAGTTGCGTGCACGCACCCAGGCTCTCCGCGATAAGATTCAGGCCGCAATAAAAGAGAATCTCCAAAACATCGCCGACCTCAAGGCGCAAGCCGAGGCCATCGACTGCCCCATCGATGTCAAGGAGGCCAACTACAAGAAGGTCGACGACCTCGAGAAGGAGGTCGACAAGATTGTCGAGGAGCAGCTCAATGAGATCCTCCCCGAAGCCTTCGCCATAATGAAGGATACCGCACGCCGCTTCGCATCAAACGAGACTATCGAGGTCACGGCAAACGACTTCGACCGCGAGCTCGCCCTCCATGGCGACTTCGTCAGCATCGACGGCGACAAGGCTATCTACAAGAACACTTGGATGGCAGGCGGCTCACCCATCAAATGGGAGATGGTCCACTACGACGTTCAGCTCATCGGCGGCGTCGTGCTCCACCAAGGCAAGATTGCCGAGATGGCGACAGGCGAAGGTAAAACACTCGTCGCCACACTCCCCGTATTCCTCAACGCTCTCCCAGGCCGTGGTGTGCACGTCGTGACTGTCAACGACTACCTCGCCCGTCGTGACTCCGAATGGATGGGACCTCTCTACGAGTTCCACGGCCTACGCGTCGACTGCATCGACAAGCACCGCCCCAACTCACCAGAGCGCAGAAAGGCCTATGCGGCCGACATTACCTTCGGCACGAACAACGAGTTCGGCTTCGACTACCTCCGCGATAATGGTGCCACACAACCCGAAGAGCTCGTTCAGCGCAAACACAACTACGCCATAGTCGACGAGGTCGACTCTGTCCTCATCGACGACGCCCGTACTCCTCTCATCATATCTGGTCCTGTCAAGAACAACCAAGACCAACTCTTCGACTCCCTCAAACCACGTGTCGAGAAGCTCGTCGAGGCGCAACGTGCTTTCGTCACCAAGCTCCTCGCCGAGGCCAAGACTAAGATGAAGAGCGAGGATCCCAAGGAGAAAGAGGACGGCGCGCTATCCCTATTCCGCGCCTACAAGGGCCTCCCTAAGAACAGGCCTCTCATCAAGTTCCTCAGCGAGCCGGGCATAAAAGCCCAGATGCAGAAGACAGAGAACTTCTATATGCAAGAGAACAACAAGAACATGCATATAGCCACCGACCCTCTCTTCTTCGTCATCGATGAGAAAAACAACACCATAGAACTCACCGACAAGGGCATCGACACCCTCACTTCCGCTTCCGACGACCCGCAATTCTTCGTCCTGCCCGACGTGGGCTCCGAAATGGCCGCCATCGAGAAGTCCGACATGCCCGACGAGGATAAGCTCAACAAGAAGAACGAGCTTATGCAGAACTTCTCCGTCAAGAGTGAGCGCGTCCACACCATAACTCAGCTCCTCAAAGCCTACACCCTCTTCGAGAAGGACAAGGAGTATGTCGTAATCGACAACAAGGTGCTCATCGTCGACGAGCAGACTGGCCGTATAATGGACGGCCGACGCTACTCCGACGGTCTACACCAGGCTCTCGAGGCCAAGGAGGGCGTAAAGATCGAAGCCCCCACGCAAACCTACGCCACCATAACCCTCCAGAACTACTTCCGCATGTACCACAAGCTCGCAGGCATGACCGGTACAGCCGAGACAGAGGCTGGCGAGTTCTGGAACATCTATAAGCTCGATGTCGTAGTCATCCCAACCAACCGCCCTATCGCACGTGTCGACCACGACGACATAATCTACAAGACAACCAAAGAGAAGTACGCCGCCGTAATCGAGGAAATAGTCCGTCTCACCGAGGCAGGACGCCCTGTCCTCGTCGGCACTACCTCCGTCGACATCTCCGAGCTCCTCAGCCGCACCCTCAAAATGCGAGGCATCAAGCACAACGTCCTCAACGCCAAACTTCACCAGAAGGAGGCCGAGATTGTCGCGCTCGCTGGCCAAAAGGGTGCCGTGACAATCGCTACCAACATGGCAGGTCGTGGCACCGATATCAAGCTCACCGACGAGGTTAAGGCCGCTGGTGGTCTCGCCATAATCGGCACCGAGCGTCACGAGAGCCGCCGTGTCGACCGTCAGCTGCGTGGTCGTGCCGGTCGTCAGGGCGACCCAGGCTCCTCGCAGTTCTTCGTCTCACTCGAGGATAACCTCATGCGTCTCTTCGGTAGCGAGCGTATGATTAAGATCGTCGACCGTATGGGCCTCCAAGAGAACGAGCCTATCCAGCACCCATGGATGACCAAGGCCATCGAGCGCGCGCAACGCAAGGTCGAGGAAAACAACTTCGGCATACGTAAGCGACTCCTCGAATACGACGACGTGATGAACTCCCAACGTGAGGTCATCTACACCAAGCGCCGCCACGCCCTATTCGGCGAACGTCTCGACATCGAGATCATCAACATGATGCAAGACTCCGCCTTCGCTCTCGTATCCGATGCGAAGCAAGCTCCCGAAGTCGACTTCGAGTCCGTTCGCCTCGACATCCTCAAGAACTTCGCCATCGAAGCCCCATTCACGCAAGAGGAGTTCGAGAAAGGCAAAGCCGAAGCTCTCGCCGAGAAACTCTACACTGCCGCCTACGACTCCTACAAGAACCATTGCGAGGCCATAATCGCCAAAGCTATGCCCGTCATAAAGGATGTCTTCGAGAAGCAGGGCGACAAGTACAAGAACATCATCATCCCAATCACCGATGGCAAGCGTATCTTCCAGCTCCCCACGAACCTCAAGAACGCCTACGACACCCAGGGCAAAGACCTCATCAAGTCCTTCGAGAAGGTCATAATGCTCATCACCATCGACGACGCATGGCGTGAACACCTCCGTCAAATCGACGAGTTGCGCAAGTCCGTCCAAAACGCCTCCTACGAGCAGAAGGACCCGCTCCTCATCTACAAGTTCGAGTCCTTCAACCTCTTCAAGAGCATGATCGAGACCATCAACTCCCAGATCGTACGCTCCCTCTCCCGCCTCTCCATTCCTATCCAGGAGCGCACTCCCGAGCAGGAGGCCGCACTCCAGGCGCAACGTCAACGCGAGATGCTCGCCATGGAAGCCAAACGCCGCCTCGAGATGGAGCGTCTCCGCATGCACCACGAGGGTGATGTCGTGACAGGCCCACAGCGTATGCCCGACGCCCCACGCCGTCCGCAACCCACCCAGCCCATTGTGGCCGAGAAGAAGGTCGGACGCAACGACCCATGCCCATGCGGCAGCGGCAAGAAATATAAAAACTGCTGTGGCAAGGGCCTGGCAGAATAATCTTGCCCTATGTTCAACACTTTGTGCTTCATCGACTGGGACGTAGACCCCGTCATATTCCAGTGGGGCGGCTTCGCACTGCGCTACTACAGCCTATTCTTCGCCATAGCCTTCTGGCTCGGCTACGTCATCACTTCCAAGATGTTCGCCGACCAGAAACTACCCGACAACCTCGTCGACAAGGTGTTCATATACATCGTCGTGGCGACAATCATAGGCTCACGTCTCGGCCATTGCCTCTTCTATGCGTGGGACTACTACTCGCAGCACCCACTCGAGATCCTCCAAATATGGAAAGGCGGACTGGCAAGTCATGGCGGCACGCTCGGCATAATCATTGCCCTGCTCTACTTCTGTCATAAGTACAAGAAGAATTTCCTCTGGCTCGTCGATTGCGTATGCGTCCCCATAGCCCTCGCGGCGTTCTTCATACGTATGGGCAACCTCATGAACTCCGAGATTGTCGGCATGCCCACCGATGTGCCTTGGGCTTTCCGCTTCCTCCGTCTCCATCCCGACGAGGCTCTAATACCTCGTCACCCAACGCAGATCTACGAGGCTCTGTTCTACCTGTTCGTGTTCGGCCTGCTATCATTCCTCTATTGGCGTAAACGGCTCATCGTACGCCATGGCGCGCTCTTCGGCATATTCATGGTCTGCGTATTCGGTTTCCGCATCCTCATCGAGGGGCTAAAGGAAAACCAAGAGGCCTTCGAGGACGACATGATCCTCAATATGGGGCAGCTCCTGAGCATCCCCTACGTCATCCTCGGCATCGCCAGCCTCATCTACGCCTTCAAGTCTAAACCCGACGAGTCCATCTACACCGGTCACGACAAAGCACAATAATTCATCTTTGCGCCACCCGACGACTTTCTCGGGTGGCGCACTCTTTTTCCAATGAGCAAATTTCAGAGTTTCCGCGAACGTGTCGATCAGGTCATAGAGCCTACGCACGAGGAGGGCGACTGGCTGTCCACTGCCTACGACATCATCATGATTGTCGCCATAGCCTTTGGCATCATACCGCTGATGTTCAAACAGCAGACAAGCCTCTTGCACACCCTCGACTTCATCTCGCTGATATGGTTCCTCATCGACTATATCCTCCGTTGGCTCACAGCCGATATGCGAGGTCGTCTCAAAGGATGGAAAGCCTTTGTCGTCTACCCTTTCACCCTCAACGCCATAATCGACCTTCTCTCCATCCTCCCCTCATTCCTCAAAGTCCTCAACCCCTCCCTCAAGCTCTTCCGCCTATCGCGCCTACTCAAGCTCCTCCGCTTCTTCCGCTTCGTACGCTACTACGAGCCTCTCCAGATTGTCCTCGCCGTCCTGCGCAAAGAGGGTCGCACCCTCCTCGCCGTCGTCGGCCTGGCCATGAGCTACATCTTCATCACTGCCCTCATTATGTTCAATGTTGAGTACGAGAATGAACTCGATGGCGGCAAAGTGATGTTCGGCAACATCTTCGACGCCATATACTGGTCCGCCTGCACCCTCACTACCGTTGGCTACGGCGACATCTACCCCGTATCCGAGGTCGGCAGGCTCATCAGCATGGTCTCCGCCATAGTCGGTGTGGCGATAATCGCACTCCCCTCAGGCATCATCACCGCCGGCTATATGGACGAACTCCGCACACGTCGCGAGAAAAAGCAAAAGCTCAAAGACGCTCACGACTCCCATCCCGACTCTAACTCCAACCCTGCCCCCGAAACCACTTAACCCCCACGCCCGCAACCCCCAGTTGTACAGACGATGTCCACATCGTCTCAACGCCGCCAGGCGTGCTAACCCTCACGAGCGACTCCCCCATGTAGAGACGTCCGCCCGCGGCGTCTCAACGCCGTAAGGCGTGCGTAAAGGCGTTGCCTGGAACGTCTTACCTCTAAGGCAACCTCCCGTTGTACAGACGATGTCCACATCGTCTCAACGCCGCCAGGCGTGCTAACCCTCACGAGCGACTCCCCCATGTAGAGACGTCCGCCCGCGGCGTCTCAACGCCGTAAGGCGTGCGTAAAGGCGTTGCCTGGAACGTCTCACCTCTAAGGCAACCCTCCAGTTGTACAGACGATGTCCACATCGTCTCAACGCCGCCAGGCGTGCTAACCTCTCACGAGCAACTCCCCAATGTAGAGACGTCCGCCTGCGGCGTCTCAACGCCGTAAGGCGTGCGTAAAGACGT
>CAZPPW010000010.1:0-37759 GCA_964588595.1 uncultured Marinilabiliaceae bacterium | reverse complement strand
TTTTTAGGGCGTTGGAGGGATGGAGTTGGGAGTAGTCGGGGTCGGCGTTGATCCAGGTTATTTGTTTTTTGGCGTAGTGGCGGGTGTTGCGTTTGATGAGGCGTATGGCTTCGGGGAGGGGGATTTCGTTGTTGAAGGCGGCGAAGAGCTCGCGGTAACCGACAGTGTTGAGGGTAGGGAGGTCGTGCGGGAGGTGGTAGAGGGAGCGAGCCTCGTTGATTAGGCCGTCGTGGAGCATGGTGTCGACGCGGGAGTCGATGCGGGAGTATAGTTCGTCGCGGGGGCGCATGAGGGCGAATTTGAGTATGCGGAAGGGGCGGGGGGGGGGTTGGCCGTGTCGGAGGGCGGAGGCGGGGCCGTTGGTGACGAGGCATAGCTCGAGGGCATGTAGGACGCGTCGGGGGTTGCGGAGGTCGGCGGATTGGCAGTAGACGGGGTCGAGTTGGCGTAGGCGTGCGACCATGTGGTCGAGGCCGTGCGTGTTGAGGTCGTCTTTGAGTGATTGTCGGAGGGCGGAGGGGATGTCGGGCATGGGGTCTATGCCGTGGCATAGGGCGTTGACGTACATCATGGAGCCGCCTGAGAGGATGGCGAAGCCGTGGCCTTGCGGGAAGGCGTCGTGGAGGGCGGCGAGAGCTTGCTGCTCGTAGTCGTAGGCGTTGAGTGGGTTGAGGACGGAGCGGCAGGCGACGAGGTGATGTGGGACGCGGGAGAGGTCGTGGGGTGTGGGTGCGGCTGTGCCGATGGGCATCTCGCGGTAGAGTTGTCGGCTGTCGGCGGAGACGATATGGCAGTGGAGGGTTTCGGCGAGTTGGATAGCGACCTCTGTTTTGCCTACGGCTGTGGGGCCTGTGATGACTATGAGGGTGTCCATGCGTGGTTAGTTGAACCTGATGGCTTTGACGGGGCTGATGCGTGCGATCATGCCGGAGGGGCCGAGCAGGAGGAATAGGGAGAATAGGGCGGTGCCGATGTTGAGGAGGAGGATGTTGGGGACGTTGAGGAGGATGGGGACGCGGTCGAGGTAGTAGTTGTGGGGGTCGAGTCCTATAATGCCTGTGTATTGTTGGATGAGGCAAAGGCCGATGCCGATGATATTGCCGATGAGTAGTCCACGGCCGACTATGCGCAGGGCCATGAGGATGAAGACATTGCGGAGCGTGGCGTTGGTGGCGCCGATGGCTTTGAGGATGCCTATGGCGTTGGTGTGCTCGAGGATGAGGATGAGTAGGCCGGAGACCATGTTGAGACCTGCGACGGCAATGATGAGGACGATTATGACGAGTATGTTCTGGTCGAGGAGTGCGAGCCAACCGAATATTTGGGGTTGCATATCGCGTATATCCCGAACGCGGATCATATCGTCCTCGCTTGTCGCATGGCTGGCGACGATGTCGACGAGGGAGGAGGAGACATTGTCCATCATGTCGAAGTCGGACAGTAGGACTTCGTAGCCGGAAATCATGCCGGGTTGCCAATTGTTGAGGGAGGAGAGGTGGCGCATGTCGACATAGGCGAGGCTCTTGTCGAACTCCTCGAAATGGGAGTCGAAGATGCCGGATATGTTGAATTTGCGGGCTCGGACGCCCTCCTCGTTGACGAAGAACATACGGACGGGGTCGCCGAGGGAGAGGTTGAGCATATCGGCGAGGGCGCGCGAGAGGACTATGTCGTCGGACTTTGTGGAGTCGGTGAGGTGGAGGGTGGAGCCTTCGACGAGGCAGGACTGGATGAAGGACCAGGAGAATGAGGAGTCGACGCCTTTGAGGGCGATACCTTGGAAAGCGTCGTCGGTCTTGATTATGCCCGCCTTGGTGATGAAAGGTTGGACGCCGGAGACACCTGGGACGGAGCGAGCTGAGAGGACGAGGAGGGAGTCGTAGGGTATGGGCGGGGTCTCGATGGAGCTATTGAGGTTAAGGCTTGTGAGCTGAATGTGTGTGCCGAAGCCGACTATCTTATCGCGTATTTCACGTTTGAAGCCGAGGCCGACGGCTATGGAGATAATCATGACGACCATGCCGAGAGCTACGGCGGCAGTGGCGACACGTATGGCGGGGCCGGAGAAGCGTCGACCTTGAGGGCCGCCGTTCATGAGACGGCGAGCGATATGTAGGCAGATGTTGGGCAAGAGGGGTTATTGGATGTCGGCGTCGCGGAGGCGTTTCTCGTAGTCGGAGAGGGGGGAGCCGCTCTCTGGGGTGCGTCCGGGGTAGAGTTTCAGGGCGCGAGCGAGGAGGTCGAGGGCTATGGCGAGGTCGTCGCAGTTGAGGGTGTAGGCTATGCGGACTTCGTTACGACCGAGAGTGCGGTTGGAGTAGAAGCCGGCGGCGGGAGCGAGCATGAGGGTTTGGTTGTTATAGCTGAAATCGCTCAGGAGCCATTTGCAGAACTTGTCGGAATCGTCGATGGGCAGTCGGGCGACGGTGTAGAATGCGCCACGTGGCATGGGGGAGTATACGCCTGGAATCTTGTTGAGGCCGTCGAGGAGGAAGTTGCGTCGTTTGCAGTACTCCTTGTTCATCTCGAGGAAATACTCCTCGGGGACGTCGAGGGAGGCCATGGCGGCTATTTGCCCGAAGGTAGGGGGGCAAAGGCGGGCCTGTGCGAGCTTCATGGCGGAGGCGATAACGGCTTTGTTGCGTGTGGCGAGTAGGCCAATGCGGAGGCCGCACTCGCTGTAGCGTTTGGAGACGGAATCGACCATAATGACATTGTCGTCGACGCCCTCGAGATACATGGAGGAGTAGTATTTGGCGCCGTCGTAGCAGAACTCGCGGTATACCTCGTCGCAGATGAGGAAGAGGTCGTGGCGTATGATGAGGTCGCGGAGCTGCTGCATCTCTTGTTCGGAGTAGAGGTATCCCGTGGGGTTATTGGGATTGCAGATCATTATGGCTTTGGTCTTGTTGGTGATGACCTTTTCGAACTCCTCGATGCTGGGGAGGGTAAAGCCGTTCTCGATAGTGGAGGTTATAGGCACGACGCATGCGCCGGCAGCTGCGGCGAAGGCTTCGTAGTTGGCGTAGAAAGGTTCGGGGACGATGATCTCGTCGAGGGGGTCGAGGCAGCTCATGAAGGCGAATAGGACGGCTTCGGAGCCTCCGCAGGTGACGAGCATCTGGTCGGGGGAGAGGTTTATGCCGACGGACTGGTAGTAGCGTGAGAGTTTGCGTCGATATTCGGGCATGCCGGCTGAGTTGGTGTACTCGACGATGGGTATTTTGGCGTTTTTGATGGCGGCGAGCGCGACTTCGGGGGTAAGGATGTCGGGCTGGCCGATATTGAGGTGGAAGACGTGCAGGCCACGAGCTTTAGCGTCGTCGGAGTAGGGGACGAGTTTGCGAATTGGGGAGGATGGCATAATGATGCCTCGTTGAGATATTGATGGCATGGGCGTGGTGTTAAAGTGGGGATGGTGGATTTACAAAGGTAATAAAAAAGCCCCACGTGAGCGAGGAGCTCGTGGGGCGTAGAGATAAAGCGGAAACGAGAGTGTTACGCCCCAGTGCCGAGGGACGCCGCCGCGGCGTTGATACGCTCTATGGCCTCGTTTTTGCCTATGAACTCGATGATGTGGAAGATGCTTGGGCCCTGGCTTATGCCCCAGATGGCGATGCGGAGGGTGTTCATGAGCTGTCCCATGCTATAGGCTTTGGCTTGAATCCACTGGTGGACGTTGGCCTCGGCGGAGGCGGCATTGGTCAGGGGGTCGGCGGCTATTACGTCGCGGAGCTCGATGAGGCGTGCGACATTGTCGGCCTTCCAGAATTTGGCTACTGACTTATCGTCGTAGGAGGCAGGGCGGATGAATAGTTTCTCGGTGAGGTCGACGAGGTCGGCGGGGAACGTGGCGCGTTCTTTAATCAGCGCGATGGCTTCGGCGGCGCGTTCGAGGGAGACGTTTATGCCACGTTGGGAGTAGAGGGGCATGACGAGGTTGGCGAGGCGCGTGTTGTCGGCCATACGGATGTATTGGGCGTTGAACCATTTGGCCTTGTCGGGGTTGAAACGTGCGCCGCTTTTGGAGACCTTGTCGAGGGAGAATGCGCGGATTAGCTCGTCCATGGAGAAAATCTCCTGCTCGGTGCCGGGATTCCAGCCGAGAAGCGCGAGCATGTTGATGAAAGCCTCGGGGAGGTAGCCGCTCTCGCGGTAGCCCATGGCTGTGGAGCCGTCGGGGGCGTTCCATTGGAGGGGGAATACGGGGAAGCCGAACTTGTCGCCGTCGCGTTTGGAGAGTTTGCCTTGGCCTTGAGGTTTGAGGAGCAGGGGGAGGTGGGCGAACTCAGGGCGCTGCCAGCCGAAGGCGCGGTAGAGGAGGTAGTGGAGGGGGAGCGAGGGCAGCCATTCCTCGCCGCGGATGACGTGCGAGATCTCCATGAGGTGATCGTCGACGATGTTGGCGAGGTGGTAGGTTGGGAGCTGGTCGGCACTCTTATAGAGCACCTTGTCGTCGAGAGTTTTGGTGTTTATGACGATGTGCCCGCGGATAATGTCGTCCATCTCGACGTCCTCGTTTTCGGGCATTTTGAAACGTATGACCCACTTGTCGCCACGGGCTATGCGGGTGTTGACCTCGTCGGGGGAGAGGGCGAGGGAAGTTTGGAGGCTATTGCGGACTGTGGCGTCGTAGGCGAAAGTTTTGCCTGCGGCTTCGGCCTCTTTGCGGAGGTTGTCGAGGGATTCGGCGGAGTCGAAGGCGTAGTAGGCGTTGCCGGACTGGACAAGTTGCTGTGCGTATTTGAGGTATATCTCACGCCGCTCGCTTTGGCGGTAGGGGGCGTGAGGGCCGCCCTGCTCGACGCCTTCGTCGGTTGTTATGCCGCACCACTTTAGGCTCTCGATGATGTAGGCTTCGGCTCCTGGGACGAAACGCTGGCTGTCGGTGTCCTCGATGCGGAGGATGAAGTCGCCGTTGTGCTGACGGGCGAAGAGGTAGTTGTAGAGGGCAGTGCGCACGCCGCCTATATGGAGGGCGCCGGTGGGGCTTGGAGCGAAGCGGACACGGACTCTGCGATTAATGTCGGACATTTTAGAGGGTTGGTTGGTAAGGTTGTTGTTGCGAGGGGGAGTTACGAAAAGAGCCACCTCGGAGAGGCAGCTCTGTGGTAGCCGATAAGAGAATCGAACTCTTATTGCCAGATTGAGAATCTGATGTCCTAACCGTTAGACGAATCGGCCGTGGTGTTTTGACGATGCAAAGGTAGGGTAAAAGTTTTAATGCGCAAGGGGTGGGTGGTAGTTTTTTTGGGGTGGGGAGTTGTGAGGGAGGAGGAGGGGTGGTTGGAGGGAGTATTTTGGTGAGATTTGGGTCAGCGTTGTGTCAGTATAATGGCCTGGAAGTATCAGTATATTGTCAGTAAATCGTCAGTATCTTGGAGTATGCGGGAGGCGTGTAGGCCGCATGTACGTAGGGCTGAGCGTGGTTTGGGGTGTGTGGTGGGGGTATGGTGGGTGGGGTTGGGTGTGTCGCGGGGGTGAGTTGGGAGGGTTTTGGGGTGGTTGTGGTGGGGTGTGGGGAGGTGTGGTTATGGCGTGGGGTGGGATGCGGGGGGCGGGATAGGGGTTTTTGGGGTGTAGGAGGGGCGTGGTGGGGAGTTTGCGGGGTGGGAGGTATACCAATACGTCTTGGGGTGCGTTTGGCGTTTTTAGGGGTGTTTTATGGATTTTGGGTATAGGGGTGGGTGAGGTTGGGTGGGTGTTAGGGGTATGGAATGTTATATTTTGGGGTATAGGATGTTATATTTTAGGGTATAGAATGTTGCCTGCGGGGAGGGGTTTTGGGGTAAAAATAACTGGTCTGGCGGGGAAAACCTGCCAGACCAGCAACCAAACAAACTAATACCAAGTACCCAAAGGTGAGGGGCTCTCTACACCCTCACGATTGCACATCAAGTATTATGAAAAGAGAGAACATGAGACTAATTAATGGAGAAGGAGAGTTCGGAGGAGATGTTGTTGGAGGCGTTGCCCAGGAAGAGCTTATAGTCGCCCTTCTCGACCTCCCATGCGTGGGTGTCCTCGTTGTAGAATGCGAGGGAGCTGACGGGGATGGAGATTTGGACTTGCTGCTTAGCACCTGCGGGGACGAGGACTTTGGAGAAGCCTTTGAGTTCCTTTGGGGCGCGCTCGACACGGCTATTGAGCTTACCGACGTAAGCCTGGACGACCTCTTTGCCATCACGTGAGCCGGTGTTGGAGACGGTGGCGGTGACGGTGAGTGTGCCATCGGTGGGGAGTGAGGTAGAGTTGAGTTGCGCGTCGGAGATAGTGAAGGAGGTGTAGCTCAGGCCATATCCGAAGGGGAAGAGTGGTTTGATGCCCTTAGCCTCGTGCCAACGGTAGCCTACGAGGATGCCTTCGCGGTACTCTTCGCGGTAGGAGTCCTTCTCTACGCCCGGGTAGACGAGGGGGTCGTTGAAGCTGTGTGCGGCGTTGTCCTCGAGGCGCACGGGTATGGAGAAGGGGAGTTTGCCGGAGGGATTTACGTTGCCGCAAAGGACGTCGGCGAGTGCTGTGCCAGCTTGTGAGCCGAGGTACCATCCTTGGACGAGGGCGGGCACACGGTCGATCCATGGCATAGAGAAGCCGTTGCCGCTAAGCATGACCGCTATGAGGTTGTTGTTGACGTCAAGCAGGTCGGATATGAGTTTATCCTGGCCGAATGGCAGGGCGTAGTCGATGCGGTCGCCGCCCTCCATGTCCTGCTGGTAGGCTTTAACGAGGCCGCCTACGAAGATGATGAGGTCGGCTTGTTTGGCCACTTTGATAGCCTCGCGGTAGAGGCTGTCGGCGTTGTAGGGTGAGGGAGCTACACGTCCGTAAGCCTCGGGGCCGCTACCGTAGCCCATGGACCAGAGGATGTTGGCCTTAGGGAAGGCGTTGCGTATGCCTTGGAGGGGTGATATCTCGAAGAGACCTTTAAGTTCGGAGGAGCCACCGCCGAGCATGCTGCGTGTGGCGTTCTCGCCTATGACGGCGATTGTCTTGGTGGTGTTGGGGTCGATGGGGAGGATGTCGCCTTGGTTTTTGAGGAGTGTTATGCCCTCACGTGCCACATTGAGGGCCACGTCGAAGTGCTGTTGGCTGCCCTTGTTGCCGACGGGACGATGTTTTGCCATGGTGGTACGGAACATCAGTCGGAGGATGTTGCGTGCCTTTTGGTCGATGGTGGACATAGGTATGGAGCCATCTTTGAGGGCCTTGAGGTAAGGGCGGGCGAGGTAGTAGTCGTCGTAGGCGAACTTGGCGCTCTCAGTGAAGCCGTTGGTGTAGGTGCCCATCTCGATGTCGAGGCCGTTGTTGGCAGCCTCGACGGTGCTGGTGGCGCCGCCCCAGTCGGTCACTACACAGCCATCGAAACCCCATTCGCCACGAAGAATGTCGTTTAGTTTCTTATTGTGGCAACAATGTTGACCGTCGTAGAGGTTGTAGGAGCCCATAAGAGCCCATGCACCACCTTCCTTCACGGCGGCTTCGTAGGCGGGTAGGTATATCTCGCGTAGGGCACGTTCGGAGACGTGTACATCGACGAGTGTGCGCCATTGCTCCTGGTTGTTTAGGGCGAAGTGCTTAACGCAGCAGGAGACGGTTTGGGATTGCATGGCTTGGATGTAGGGGACGACCATCTTGGAGGCGAGGTATGGGTCCTCGCCCATGTACTCGAAGTTGCGTCCGCATAGGGGTGTGCGGTAGATTTCGACGCCTGGGCCGAGCATCATGTCCTTACCGCGGTATAGAGCCTCTTCGGCCACGGCTTTACCGTAGTCGGCTGAGAGGGCGGGGTTGAAAGATGCGGCGAGGGAGGTGAGTGCCGGGAAGGCGGTCACGGAGTCGTTTGTCCAACCAGCGTAGCCCCAGTCGTCCCACTTGACTTCGGCACGTACGCCGTGAGGGCCGTCGGCGAACCAGAACTCGGGAATGCCGAGACGTGGGACACCTGGGGAGCTGAATTTGGACTGTGCGTGGCACATTGCGACCTTCTCCTCGAGTGTCAGTTTGGGGAGGATAGTGTCGATCATGGCCTCTATCTCGGCATCTGTCCACTGGTCGGTGGAGCTTTGAGTGCTGTTTTGAGGACAGCAAGCCACCATGGCGAGGGTTGTGAGGGAGATGAGTGAATACTTCATAAGGATGGTTTGAAAACCCTCGAAGAATGGGGAAGGTATTCTCCGAGGGTGTGTTTACGTGAACAGAAGGGATTAGAGGGAGACCTTGACCTCTGCGCCGTCGTATGCGACAGTCTTGCCGGTGGTGTCGGTGTCGATGGCGGCTGGGGTGTCGGGTGACACGAGGACGACGTTGAAGTTACGGTTCTTGAGCATGCCGTTGAACTCGCCACGTCGTTGAGATATGGTCAGGGAGCGTGTGGCGTCGTCGTAGGTGAAGTCGATGAAGGCGCATTTGCCTTTCTCGTAGTTATAGTTGGTGCCTTCGTCCTCGTAGAGTGTGAACTTGCCGTTGCGTCCTGCGAAGACGTAGACGGTGATGTTGTCGGGTTGTTTCTCGTCGGACCATTGCATGTCGGGGCCTGTGGTTACGATAGAGCCGGCTGGTACGAATACGGGGGTGCGCTCGTAGGGTGCGTTGGCGTTGATGGTTTGTCCGCCGTCGTAGGCTTTGCCGGAGTAGAAGTCGTACCACTTGGCACCTTCGGGGAGGTAAACCTCACGTGAGCGTTGGCCGTAGTGGGTGACTGGTGCTACCATTATGGCAGGACCGAAGAGGAATTGGTCGCCTATGTTGTTGACCTTGGAGTCGGAGGTGAAGTCCATCACGAGGGGGCGTAGGATGGTGTAGTCGTTGAAGTGGACGGCACCGGCGAGGGAGTAGATGTAGGGCATGAGGCGGTAGCGTAGCTTGTGGCAGTAGAGTATGGAGTTGTAGGCTGGGTCGCCTTCGGGGGCGATGTTCCATATCTCACGTGTGGGGTATTGACCGTGGGTGCGGTAGAGGGGAGTGAATACGCCCCACTGGTGCCAACGCGCTTGGAGTTCACGCCAATCCTTCATGTCCTCGTTGACCTTGCCTGTGGCGAGATACTCGCGGAAAGCTTGCTCGTGACGCTTCTCTACGCAGAAACCGCCGATGTCCTGACCCCACATTGGTACGCCAGCAACGGAGTAGTTGAGGCCAGCTGTAATCTGCGCCCTCATATCCTCCCAGCGGCTTGCTATATCGCCACTCCATGAGGCGGTGCTGTAACGTTGGAGGCCAGCAAAGCCTGAGCGGGTGAGGAGGAATACGCGGGTGCTATCGTTGACGGAGCGTTGACCGTTGTAGATGGCGTCGGCGTTGACGATAGAGTAAGCGTTGAAGTACTTAGAGGAAGTGCCGATAGCAGTCGGGCCGCATAGGTCTTTACGGTATTGAGTAGGCGTGCAGTCGCGGACGTTAGGTTCTGAGGCGTCCATCCACCAGGAGTCGATGCCGAACTTGTAGAGGTGCTCGTTCATCTGCTTCCAGAAGAGGTCTCGCGCGTCAGCTGAGTAGGCGTCGTAGAAGGAGTAGTGGTAGCCTTGGGCGATCCAGTCGCGTAGAGAGTCGGTTACGGAGCGTTGGTACATCCAGCCTTTGGCGTCGAACTCTTTGTAGTGGTCGGTGTTGATGTAGAACTTGGGCCATACGGAGATCATGAAACGAGCGTGCATGGCGTGAACGGAGTCGAGCATGGCCTGTGGGTCGCTGTAACGAGCCGGGTCGAAGTCGTGTGCGCCCCATTGGTCTTCCTTCCAGTAGTTCCAGTCCTGGACGATGTTGTCCATGGGGATGTTGTGGTCGCGGAAGTACTTAACAGTGGAGAGGATGTCGTCTTGTGTGGCGTAGCGTTCACGGCTTTGCCAGAAGCCCATGACCCATTTGGCCATGACTTGGCTCTTGCCTGTGAGGGTACGGTAGCCGCTGATTACGTCGTCCATGTTGTCGCCCTTGATGAAGTAGTAGTCCTCTTGGCAACCGATCTCACTCCATAGGGCGAGTTTGTTTTGTTCCTCGTCGGGCACGGGAGTCAAGGCACGCAGAGCGCAGTAGCTTTCACCGCCGTCGGGTTTCCAGTCGATGTGGAGTTTAATCTTCTTGCCCTTCTCGAGGTTGAGTTGGAATTTACGGCTGTTAGGATTCCATGCCGTACGCCAAATCTCGGGGAATAGTTCCTTGTCGTCGACGAATATGCGGGTGTAGCCGGCGTAGTAGATTAGGAAGCGGTATGTGCCAGTCTCTTGTGGTTCGAGGTAACCGTCGAAGTCGACATCGGCACCCATCAGAGGGAAGCCTTTGGGGAGGTACTCCTTATTGGCGAGGAGGTCGGCGAAGTAGAGGAAAGGCTCGGTACGGTCGAGTGGGGCTACGTTGGAGTCGGGTGCAGGAGTCCAATGGCTTGAGAGACCGCCTTCAGCACCGTTCTTGTCGTAGACCTTGAAGGCCTCGTTGAGCTGGGCGTATTCACGCTGGTCGCCCCAACGGGTCAGAGAGTTGTTATCCCAAAGGACACCGTAGCCCTTGTTGGAGATAAAGAAGGGGATGGAGACCTTAGTGTTGTACTGGTAGAGGTCCTCGTTCTTGCCACGGTAGTTGAACTCCTCGGCCTGATGTTGACCGAGACCGTAGATGGCATCGTCGTCACCAGGAATCCACTTTTGGCGGAAGACGTAGCCGTTGTCAGTCTTGGTGTTCTTAGCATCGGACTGGGTGATTACGGTGTCGCGCATCACACGGCCATCCTCACGGAGGATAGGTGTGCCGTCGAGGTTGAGGAATGAGACGTTGCCTGACTTCTTGCAGACGACGGCTTTGAGTTGTTTGGTGGTGATGACAAGGGAGGAGTCGGTCTCGGTAGTTTGATAGTCGGTGAATGTGGCTTGAGGGACCATCATAAGGCTGGCATCCTTGTCGAATACACCATCGAGAGTGGCCGATACGCGTATAATCTTATCGTTGACCACCTGAATACGTAGGTGTTGCCCATTGTCGAGAGACAACACTACGCCATTGTTAGATTGTGAGCCACCTTGGCAGGAGGCGAGAAGTGCGAGTGCGGCGAGGCTTAAAGCACCCGACTGCCATCGCATTACCTTTCTGATGAATGACTTGAATATCATAGTGAAAACATTACTTATTTCGTGAAGTATCAGTAACACAAAATTAACTCATGCACGGATTTTTTGGTCATCAAGCGGTAAAAGGACGACGGACAATTTGTTAACTGACGTACCCCTATTGTTTTATTTAAGGGGATAAAATGTTATATGGTCGGGAGATAACGTATCAAAACGTTACCCTCCCCCACCCTACTGCTTCCGCTGGGCTACTTATGACAAAGCCACCTCGCCGGTGTCGGTCAAGACCAGACTACCATCACGCTTCACGCCTGACACATCGACGAAACCTTTGATGACACCTGTTCGACGCTTCGTCACCAACACCTTCAGATGGGTAGGAGTTAGCTTCTTGCACATAAAGACATAGGGGACTTTGAAAGTGCAACCAGACTTATAGCCTGTACAACCCCATGCTTGACGGCCCTCGAGGATATGACCTCCGCATAAGGGGCAGACCAGCGATGTGACATCCAACGTCTTAGGAGCATCGGCGGCACGAAACGCCACCTTGAAACCCTCGTCGAATACAAACTTACCATCCTCCTTCTTGCCGTCGACCATGACACCTTTCACGGCGACCTCACCCTTAGTGAGAAGTGTGGCCAGTTGCTTCTCGGTCAGTGACTTACCATTCACCACAAATGGCACGGTGAAAGAGCATCCATCTTTATAGCCGGAGCATCCCCACGCCGCCTTGCCTTTCAGCATCGGCCTGTTGCACTTGGGGCAATGCAACTCACTTTGCGTTGTCAAGGAGGGTTTGGCTGGTTTCTGACTGGTCTGTGGTTTTTGCTCCTCGGCGGATTGGAAACGTGCTGACATGTTGTCGCATCCGACGGTTCTAACCACATCTGTCACCATTTGGCGCATCTCGGCAATGAACTGACCGGTAGTGAACTGACCTGCCTCGATTTGGCGCAACTTACGTTCCCATTGGCCTGTGAGCTCCACCGACTTCAGGATGGGGATTGTTATAGTGTCGATGAGGCGTATTCCGTTGACTGTCGGGACAAGATTCTTGCGTTCTTTGAGGATATATTTACGTCGGAAGAGGGTCTCGATGATAGAGGCACGAGTTGAAGGTCGCCCTATGCCATTCTCCTTCATCAGTTCACGCAGTTCCTCATCGTCAACTTGCTTGCCTGCTGTCTCCATGGCACGGAGTAGTGTCGCCTCGGTATAGGGCTTAGGTGGTTGGGTTTGTTTCTCTTGCAGAGATGGGGTGTGGGGACCATCCTCGCCTACTTTGAAATCGGGCAAGACAGCGTTCTGCTGCTCGTCCTTATCATCGTCAATCTTTTGGTTGCCGTACACAGCGCGCCACCCTGGCTCAATGATGCGTTTGCCGTTGACCTTGAACTGAACCTTGTCGGCCGAGCCGAGTACGGTAGTCAGTGAGACAGTGCAATCGGGGTAGAAGTTGGCGATGAAACGTCGGGCTATCATGTCGTAGACACGTTTCTCGTTTTGGGGCAAGTCACTACGTGGGGGGACACCAGTCGGGATTATGGCATGGTGGTCGGTCACCTTGAGGTTGTTGAACACCTTCTTCGACTTGGGCAACTTCTTATTCGACTCGAGGAGAGGTTGAGTGAACTTGGCATAAGGGGCGAGTCCACGGAGGATAGTTGGCACCTTAGCGTAGATGTCGTCAGTAAGGTATCTGGTGTCGACACGAGGGTAGGTGGTGAGTTTCGTCTCGTAGAGAGACTGTGCTATCCTGAGAGTCTCATCGGCAGAGAGACCGAGTTTGTTGTTGCACTCCACTTGGAGCGAGGTGAGGTCAAATAGTGCAAGTGGTGCTTCTTTGCCTTGCTTTGACTTTATGTCGTCGATGCGGAAAGGGGTGTCTTTTACTGCCTCGAGAGCCTTCTGCCCCTCCTCGATGGTGGCGAACTTACCAGAAGTGGCCGAGAATATAACATCACGGTACTTGGTTTTCAGCTCCCAGTACTTCTCGGGTTTGAAGTTGGCTATTTCTTTATATCTCTGAACGATAAGGGCAAGAGTAGGGGTTTGGACACGTCCGATAGAGAGCACCATGCCCCTGGCTCCATACCTTAGTGTGTAGGCTCGGGTGGCATTCATGCCGAGGAGCCAATCGCCGATGGCCCTTGCAGAACCTGCGGCATAAAGTGAATCGAACTCACTGCCAGGTCGAAGGTTAGCGAAGCCGTCACGGATAGACTCCTCGGTCAAGGATGATATCCAGAGACGCTTAACGGGGCACTTTGCCTTGGCAAGGTGCATGACCCATCGTTGAATCAGTTCACCCTCTTGGCCAGCATCGCCACAGTTGATGATAGTTTCGGCTTGTGAGAAGAGTTTGGATATAGTGGCGAATTGGCGTTTCACACCATCATCGCCTTTGAGTTTTATACTGAAATGGTCGGGCAATATTGGCAGCAGTCTGAAATCCCAACGTTTGAGGCCGGGGTCATAGTCGTGTGGCTCTTTCAATTCGCACAGATGGCCGAACGTCCATGTCACGCAATAGCCATTACCTTCGTAATAACCATTATGCTTCACAGACGCCCCGAGAATCTTCGCTATTTCCGCAGCCACAGAGGGCTTCTCCGCTATACAAACCTGCATCTACAGTCCTTAATCTTAAATAACAACCACCCACTTACAGACAAAAACCTCCGCAGAAGCATATCCGCAGAGGTCTAAAACAGTAGCAGGTCTATAAGCCGAGTTCTGTACCCACCAAAGATGGATGTCTATCATTTATCTAGGCCGACACGTCACCGTGCGGCTCAAGCAGCCTACCCCCTCAATCGTCATTCGACCTGGCACGAGCAGCACCAGCAACCGGGGCTGAATTGAGTGTACATGGCCTTACAATTCGTGGTCTCGTATAGCCGTCACAGTCACCTGCGACGCGGTGAGCTCTTACCTCGCCTTTTCACCCTTACCCGAAGGCGGTTATTTTCTGTTACGATAACAGAACCTTGCGGCTCTCTTCTAATTAGGAAGCGCGATGCTCTATATTGCCCGGACTTTCCTCTCGCCAATTGCTTGGCCAGCGATAGACCGTCCTGCTACTTTATGCTAAAACCCCTACCCTACTCAATTTTGTAGGGCTGGTAGGCAGAATATTCAACGACGAACGCCTTGTCGTAGCCAAGGGATTTGATGCGTGACATTTCCGCCTCTACTTCTGAGCCCTTCATAGGCTTGGTGGTATAACGGAATACTTTGTCGTTTAGGCGATACTCGTAAACCTCACCGACATTCTCGAAGAAAGATATGTAGAGAGGGTAACGGTATGCGCCCACCTGAATGACGTAATCTGTATTGGGGTCAAGTTCAATAGGCTTGCCACCGACTGTGACGATTTTGCCTGCTTGAGACTTTGGGGTTGACGGCTTAGCCGACCCGCCACGAAGATTGACAATGAAAGCCTCCTTGAAACCATTACGGCGTACGCTTTGAAGTGCCTTATTAGCTTCGGCGTACTTAGAGAACTTACCGTAATAATACTTCACAAGTCCATCAGTCTGGTACTCATACACCACGTCGAGACCTTTAGCAAACGAGGCGTCGGCGGGTGCATTGCGAGATGCTGAAATCTGGATGGAATAGACTGGCAGGTCAGCATCAGTCCAAGAGACAATCTGCTTAGAAGTGCGGAGCTCATCAACTGTGCCTTGCGCATTCGCCATGTTGGCAAATGAGAAAGCGGGCAAAAGAGCAAAAGCCAGGAAAGAGATTTTCATTGAATAGTGAATTGAGGATAAGCTACTTTGCGACATTCCAGACGACTACCTCTATACGGCGGTTAGCCTTGTGCTGTGCCGCATCGCAGAACACGCCACGATGGCAACGATTGAGGAGGTAGCGCTCGCCATAACCACGCGGGATCAGTTGGTTGGAATTGACACCTTTGGAAACGAGATAATCCTTTGCCGCATCGGCCATCTTTTGAGAAATACTGAGGTTGTTATAGCGATTGCCCTTTGCCTCGGTATGGGCATTGAGCTTTACAGTGACTTGTGGCGCATTGACGAGGTAGCCAGCGAGTTTGTCGAGAGTCTGCTTAGCAGCATCGTCGAGAGTTTGGTCGTATGCTATCACCATGCCGGAAATGTCGTCAAGGACGGCGTCGTTGAAGATTGGGGTCAGTTTGATGCCTGCCTTGGCGATGTCGACAAGCTCATCTTCGGTTGCCTGAATGGTCTTCTCGTTATATCCTTCTTTTTTCACCTCGATAATCACCTCGCGACCATTAGTAACCTTGGCCACTGGCACGGAGACAGTCACGATACCGTCGGAGCCTGAGAGACCTGAGGCGAACTCAGAATCAGTCTCCTCATCGTTCATTGCAAGACGCGCGCCACCGATTATCTCGTTGTTGTAGGTGCTTGTAATCTTAACGGAGAAGTCCATAGACTCAACCTTTTCAGACTCTGGCATGGGAGATATATCACCAGCGTCGACAGATGTGGCAAGATTCTCTGCACCGAAAACAGGGGGAAGCTCTGCCATCTCATCCGTATTGACCTCGAAAGTCTTTACATCCATGAACATATCACGGTTGTTATCGAAGTCATAACGTGAGAGGAAGCCATCGGGTTTGTCGGCACTGAACTGGAGGTAGTAGAAGTCGTCGCCTGCGCCGTTGTACTGCTTGAGCATGTTGCGGGTGTTCTGCCATTTGCCATCGACATACTCGGAGCAGAAGATGTCAAGACCACCGAAGCCGTTACGAGTGTCAGAGCTGAAGTATAGCTTGCCGTCGGGGTTTATTACCGGGTAGACCTCATCGCCATAAGTGTTGACCTCTGTTCCGAGATTCTCGACCTTCTTGAAGTGGTTGACATCGGAAGAGAACTCCGCGCGGTAAATATCCTTGCCACCATAGTTCTTGACATCCTTGCCATAAATCTTGGTGTGGTCGGGCATATTGGAGACGAAGTAGAGGTACTTATCGTCGGGGGATACAGCAGGGTGGGCGAAGTCGTAGTCATCGCTATCGAACTCTATGACACGCTCATTTACCCAATCATTGCCATCGTAGTCAGCGACGAAAATCTTGATGCGGGGTTCTTTGTCGACGTAGACGGTCTTGGTGATGAAGATGTGCTTCTTGTCGCTTGTGAAGGCGATAGCACCCACGTGATATTCGGAGCGGAGGTTAGGTGAGAATACTTTAGGGGTACCTTCGAGCACCTTACCGTCGACGAAATCTTGGGTGTAGAGGTTGAGGAAAGCGTAGCCGTTCTTATCGACCTTGTCGCTATTCTCTGGAGCGTAGGAGTAGACAATCTTATCACCGAAAACCTGAATACCGAAAGAGACGCTAACACTAAGGATGGAGAGGTCAGGGTTTACGACAACGCCCTTGACCGTGGAGAACTCGTTGGCGAGCGCCCAACGGCAGGAGGCGATCATGTCGTTCACCTGCATCACCTTGCCACCCACGGCGCCGGCCTTCTTAGCCTTGTCGTACCACTCGATAGCCATCTCGTAGAGGCCGAAACGGTGGAGTGTCTTGGCGTAGATGAAAATGTCCTCATCTGTGAGATTATCCTCGATAGAGCTATAAATATCGTAAGCGCGGGACACCTGATTGAGTTCAAAACGTGAACGAGCCACCCTCTTTTGGTCGTCAAGACCAAGAGTAGCACCGAGCTCGACAGCCTGGTCGTAGTAGACCGTGCAGTGGTACCAATCCTCTTCGTTGAAAGCGGCTTTGGCCTTACGTATTTCCTTTTTTTGACCAAAGGCTGCTGTTGAGAGGCATAGGCCCAACAAAATCATCGCTGGCAGAATATATCTCATATCAGAATGTATGTCGGTTGTTACAGTGTTGATTGTCTCGTACGACTTAAAAGTCAAAAAACATCAAACTCATTACAAAGATAATATTTTAAGCGAGTTAAAATTACCTATATGTGAAAATTGTTGGTAAAGAGTTGAAATGACTTTAAGGGTTAGAAATACCTGATGTTTCTCATGCCAGGGCGACGCTTGAGCTGGAAGTCGTAGCGAATGCCAATCTCATGCGTGCCTGCTATGGTGTATTTCTTTATGTCGTTGAGAGGGAAGTCGAATGAGTATGTCACAGCCCAAGACTGGTTGATCTGGTAGTCGGCAATGAGGACAATGTCGGTCACGGTGCGGTAGGAGAGGCCGACCCAGAGTCTATCGGCAAAGAGCATGGAGCAGGAGATGTCGACCTCCAATGGGGCGCCTGGCACGAGACGGATCAGGGCGGTGGGCTTAATCTTATAGTCGTCGACAGTGAAGACATAGCCACCGTAGATGTAGGCATGAAGGTTCTTAAACCTTACGACGTTACGTATCTCCTGCTTATCGCTATTGTAGTCGTTGGCGAAGAATCGAGGGATACTCAGGCCTGCGAAATATGTGCCGTTGGAAGCCATGAAGAGAGCGCCGAAGCCGAAGTTGAAGCCGAACTTACTTATACGTCCATCGAACACGGGGTCGCCATAATCGACAGTGACAGCCTTGTTGGCGTTGTAGATGATGTTCTTGAATCCCGCCTGGAGACCGAGACGAATCTCGTTGCGCTTGTCGATACGCAATTTGTAGGAGCCAGCGGCGAAGAACTCAAGATTGTTGGTGAAACCGGCATGGTCGTTCATTATGACGACGCCTATACCGAGATCCTTCATCTTATCGACTTGACCGTGGACGTTGAGAGCGCCCGTGAATGGGGCACCCTCAAAGCCAGTCCATTGTGATCTGAAGACGCCGAGCGCACTAATGACATCACGCGAGCCGTTGTAAGCCGGGTTGAGGATGCCTTGATTAGCGATATAGTTGTTGAATACGGCCTGGTCTTGCGCATGGGATATCAGCGCAGAGGAGAAAAGAGCCGCAACAGCAATTATATATCTTCTTACAGTTCTCATGTAGCTCATGATTGTGGGATTCAGTAAGTTATCTACGAAGTTCGACATAACCGTGCATCTTACGTTCAGACCTTGTGGCGTGTTGCTTGTCGATGAACGTTATGGTGAACACGTAGTAGTAGGTACCGGATGGGAGGTTTTGTCCGAGCGTCACCATGTTGGATGTTGAGGAGTTGCCATCCCACCAATCCTCGTTCTCGCCGTAGCGGAGACCAGAAGAGCGATAGACGAGCGTGCCCCAACGGTTGAACACTTGAAGTTTGGACTCGGAATTATCCTGATACCTATCAGGGATAATGATCTTGAAGTAGTCATTGAGGCCGTCACCATTTGGCGAGAAGGCGTTAGGAATCAGGAAGACTGACTCGTTATCGCCAGTATCCTCATTACCGCAGAGGATTTGAATCTTGGCGATATTGGACTTACGCTCGGCGAGCTGACGGTTCTCGACGTAGTACTCGATCTCCTCTTGGCCGTAGAAGGAAGGTTGCTTCATGTAGAAGAAGTAGCCTGTCTGAGTAGACATCTCGACGGCGGAAGAGTCGTTGGTGGTGTGGTCGACATTGATGAAGCCATAGGTGCCAGAGACCTTCTTGTCGGGGTTCTGCACGACGTTGAACCAGACGTTAGCGGAGCCGGCCTTACCAGTGAACTTCTGATACTTGGAGTCGTAGGATCCGCGTATGTTGGAGTAGCCCTTAGCGAAGTAGTTGGTGTTGTCTTCGAGGTTATAGGCTTGCGTCACCTGCTCATCGTTGATGTAGTAGCCATCGTCGCCAGTGGTTATGGCAGGGCAGTAGACCTTATCGCATCGAGAGCTCCAGTCGATGTACATGTGGTTGCCCTTGTGGGCTATGTCAGTGTCCGCCTCGTAGGCTGGCACGAGGTTGATGGTGCGTGCCATTTCGTCCTTGTTGAGGTAGATGTAGACATTGTAGGCTGTGAGTTCCTCGGCTACGAAGGTGACGTTGCCGAGCTCACTGGTACATTCTGTCTCATTGTCCTTAACCAGTACGGAGTATACGCCCTCGCCCCAGTAGATGCCATCGTCGAGAACCTCTTGACGGTAGACGAACTTGATAGAGTCGTTGACACGGACTGTGTCGGTCAAGAAGTCGTAGATTGGACCAAATACCACATCACCGTTAGAGGTAGGAGTCTTCTCGGCGCCTGGGATAACCTCGCCATCCATGAGGAGGTAGTAGGTGAAGCCGGGACGACCTGTGTGGTAGACGAGACGACCACCCATGACACCGTACTCGGTATTGATGGTAGTGGTGTCGGCGTAACCGTCCTTATCGTAGAGCATGAAGTAGACGGAGTCGACGGACTGTACTGGGAGAGGATTCTCGATTACGAGGATGGTGTCGGTTACTTGGTTGCACCCTTGCTCACTCTCGACATCGACGAAGTAGTAGCCAGAAGTAGCGTAGTCCTTGCTACTCTCGTTGTAGCCCCAACCGTTGAAGAAGAGGGTGTCGGTGGCAGAATAGGTATCGTCGGGCAAGTAGGATGGTATCTCCTGGATGTCGACGAGTTCACGGCCCCAGTCGTCGTCAGTCTTCTTGTAGAGGCGATAGGTCTCGCCTGGGCGTGGTTGGTTGATGTAGCCGAGGCGTATGCCTATCTCACCTTGGCAGTAGTCGAGGACATCGTTGACTGCTACGAGGTGACCGACAGGGAATGTAGTGGCGTCGAAGTTGATGGTGACAGTGCGCCAAGCATCGTCGCTGAAGCAAGAAGTCGTGGCGAGGTTACCCTTGTAGGCGTAGAGGTGGTAGACGACAGTGCCGGACTGTATTGGGAGGGTGACACCTGTCCAAGTCAGGGCGTTGCCATCGCCTTGCTTCTCGGAGCCAGCGAGAGGAGTGCGGTTGTCATCGCCATCGGCTGTGAGGTAGTAGGTGAGACCCTCGACAGACTCGTCGAGGACGAGGGCTATCGGGTCGCCAGTGCAGCCGCCGCCTGTGGAGTAGAAGTTGGCGACGACGAGATCGAAGTCTTGCTGTATGCTGCCGTTGTAGATAGAGGCTACGACAGCCTCTGGACATGGGCCAGCCGAGGCATGAACCTCGTAACGGTTGACGTTGGAGTCGTAGGTGAAGGCAGGCCATGTGAGAGATTGACCGTTGCCCTCGATGGCGTCGGAGGTGTAGACGGTGTTCTTATCCTTGGCTATGCCGACAATCTGGTATGTGACACCGACATAGGAGGTATCGGTTGACATTGTCACTTCGTTGTCGCAAGAGAGGGATGCAATAAGCTCAACATCCTCAATATCGGCATCGGTGAGGTGGAGGTCGCCGACCTCGACTTCGCAGCCATAGCCGTCGAAGGAAGCCCATATCTTATAGTCGCCAGCGACGAGACCGCGGAAGGTTATATCCTGACCTGCCACGTACTTGCGACCAGTGGTAAGGATGCCGCTTGGCGTCTGACCAGGCTCAAGGATGTAGTAGGTGAGGCCTTCGACGAGTTGGGCGAGGTAGATGTCGGAAGTGAGAGTGAACGATGCGGAAGAAGCACCGCAGACAACTACAGTGGCGTCTATCGGGTTGGTGGTGTCGATTTCGCCACGGAATGTCACTGTGCCGAGAGTTGTCACACAAGGAGTATCACCGATGGAGACACGCAACTCATAGTCGCCCGGTTCAAGTACGGAGAGAGTGAGCGTTGTGCTTGCCGTGGTGTAGACTTCGCTTGCCACTTTAGAGCCATCGGCCTTGTTGTACAACTCGTATGTAGCGCCATTGACGAGGTAGGAGTCGTCGACAGAGTATTCGAGACCACATATCGCAGCGTTGACGGCATTGGTAGGCAACTCTGGGTAGAGAGTGACATCGACGGTGTCGACAAGTGAGATGCACTCAAAGCTATCGAAGGATGCCCAGATGAGGTTCTGACCCTCTTGGAGGTTGTTGAGCGTGATGTTGCCAGAACCATCATACTTGATGGAGAGGGAGGCCCCAGTGCGTGGGTCAGAACCTGAAGTCGTGACGTAGTAGGTAGCGCCGTTGAGGAGAATCTCGGTTGGGAAGTCGTAGGAGATTACATCGTCGGGGCAGAAGTTCAGGGCATGGAGGTTAGTGGACTTGAATGGAGCATTAACCTTGAGAGAGCCGAGCTGAGACCTGCAAGAGGTGCCACCATCGAAACCTGCGAAGATGAAGTAGTCGCCAGATGGGATGTCGGAGAACATCACCTTAGAGGTCTTCGCATTGGAGAGGAAGACATTGGTGAGTTCGGTGTTGGTGGCTACGTCAACGAGAGAGTAGGTCATGCCCTCGATGTAGTAGAGAGAGTCGAGGGTGTAGGTGTTGCCACAGATGGACTCGTCGATGACTTTGGTGGGGAGCGCAGGGTGGAGCGTCACATCGACAGTGTCGACGAGCGAGAGACATTCGTAGTTATCGAAGGATGCGAAGATGAGGTTCTGACCCTCTTGGAGGTTGTTGACGGTGATGCTGCCAGAGCCATCGTACTTGATGGAGAGGGAAGCACCCGTGAGTGGGTCATTGCCTGGAGTGGTGACGTAGTATGTAGCACCGTCGAGGAGGATCTCCGTTGGGAAGTCGTAGGAGACTGTCGCGTCGGGGCAGAAGTTCAGGGCATGGAGGTTAGTGGACTTGAATGGAGCATTAACCTTGATAGTGCCGAGTTGGGTTTGGCAACGATAGCCGTCCTCGTAACCAGAGAGGAGGTCGTAGGTGCCAGTGGCGAGATGGTCAAATTGGATTTCACCAGCCAAGATGAAATGGACGGTGTCGACGGCTGCGACTACACCAGTAGCATGGTCGACAAGGGTGAAGATTTGACCGATCTCGAGGTAGTAAGAGTTGTCTACCGTGTAGGAGTCGCCGCAGATGGACTCATTGATTACGTTAGAAGGAATCTCGGGATAACGATAGACGTGGATATTTTCTATTTGAGTGAGGCATTCGTTGTTGTCGAAAGATATCCAAATCTCATTCTCACCATCCTGAAGGTTAGTGAAGTGAGGATTGGGCTCACCCTGATAGTAGCGAATAACTTGGAGTGCATTATCCTTAGGATTCTCGCCTGGAGCTGCCAGGTAGTAGTAGGCGCTGTCACGGAGATCGTAAGAAACATCGTAAGAGACGGGTTCGCCAGCGCAAGCGTAGATGTCGGAAGAGCTATATCCTGATGGGAGGCCACGGACATCCAGCTTACCCATGGTGACTTGACAACCACTTTCAATGTCGTAGGCAGTGATTCGATACCCACCAGTTCGGAGATATTCGAACGTTGGAGTCTTGCCTTCTGCCACTGCTTGAGCGTCATAGGTTACGGTGGCCCAAACGATGTCCCTTACGGTATCGACTACGCTATATGAGGTTCCAAGAGACCAAAGAGATGGATCGATGGTGTAAGAATCGCCACAAGCGACATCATCGATGACATTGACAGGCATTGTGTGGGACTTTTTGACGACGAAGTTGCCGAGTTCGGTGAGACAAGCCAAGTCGTCTTCGGGCTTAGAGGCAGCCCAAGAAGCCCAGATTGTATAGTTGGAGGATTCGAGTTCGTCGAAGTAGATATCGCTGGAGGCAGTCAGGAGCTGTTCTGATATTACAGACTCCTCGTTCTCCGGGGTCTCGCCCTTCTGAGTCAGGTAGAGCTTGATGCCGGTGAGGGTAGGTTTAGTGGCCTGCGCATCGGCAAGGAGCTGCTTGGCGTTGGTATCGTCGAAATGGTATGCGACCGGGTCGTTGAAGCAGAACGAGATAGTGTCGTCGGCGAAGGCGAGAGAGGAGAGGTCGGGCGCATAGACAAGGATGAGGTCGGAGCGCATACGCGAGGTACAAATCTTGCCGCCGAACTTGTCGCTGTATTGCTTAGCAGCGATGGCGTAGTAGGTGCCCTCGGTTGCCTTCTTGGAGAAGTAGAGGGGTTTGTCGGTGGCAGAGTTGGAGACTACATCGTCGAAGTAGGAGGAGTTGCCGAACTCATCGAGTTTCCAGAGGGAGTAGGTTATAGTAGCCTCGGGGTCGTACTCGGCGTTCTCGATATAGATATCGTTGGAGCCGTCGACATCGCAGTAGATGTTGGACTTCTCGATATTGAAGGAGAGCGGGAGGTTGAGGATCTCGTACTGGAGGAGAGGAGAGGCTGTGGGACATGGGTTGACCGCGCCGACCTTGATGGAGGTCACGTAGTAGTAGCCTTCACGTGTAATGACATCGGTGAGGTCGCCGTCGCCGTAGTCGAGTTGCGAGAAGGTGAGGCGCTCGTGGTCGTAGGTGGCAGTGACAGTGCCCATCATCTGACCGTAGAGGTTCTCGGAGAGAGTGGTGGTGGAGATGATGGCATTGTCGGGGTTGAGAGTCTTGTAGAGTTCGGGCGAGATGAAGTAGAGGGTGTAGGTTACATCCTTCTCGGAGTCCTTCATGTTGACTTTGACGCCGCCATCGCCTTCGCAGACGAAGCTGTCGAACTCAAGCTCTTGCATTTGGGCGAAGCGTGGGTTCTCGATGTGGACATCGCCAACGAGCTCGTCGCAAGCGCCGTTGTAGGCACGGACGATATAGTCGCCGAGAGCATCCTTGATGTTCTTGAAGACTGGGTCGTCGCCATTGTAGGGCTTGATGGTCTGGAGAGGCGATAGGGCATTATAGCTGCCGTGTGCATCGAGTTTGAAGAGACGGTACTCGACGGAGTCTACGGTTGAGAGGTTAGGATTCTCGACAGTGATGTCGGAGCCGTAGCAGTCAATCTCGGGATGTGGGTTGAGGTCGAGTGTGAGGGTCTCGCCTGTGAGGGAGTGCTCTTTGACCGTCATGGTGACAACTCCCGCAATCAGTTTGCTGCACTCGAGGTATGTGCCTGAGGTGAGAGCAACGGTGGACTTGGCGAGGATGTCGAAGGAGTAAGTGCCGGGCGTGAGAGCCTTGGTGAGAGGGAAGCAGAAAGTGCCGTTAGTCTCGTCGGGTGCGCCACAGCCGGTCATGTCGGTTGAGATGAGCGTGCCGTCGGAGGTGTAGAGTTCATAGTTGCGTATGACGTCGGGCGAGGCGTTGAAGTCGGCGCCCGAGACTGTTATCTGATACTCCTGCTCAACGCATATCGTGAGGTCCTTAGAGCCTGCGCCAGTAGAGCCTGCCGCGCTTATAGTAGCGTTGATTGTGGCTGGCTCGTCGAGCTGTGTCACAGTGACATCGTTGAGGATGGTGGTGCAGCCCTCGGTGTCGGGGATAGATACGGCAACGTAGTAGTGACCCTTGGTGACGTTGAGGAAGTCGATAGCACTGCCATCGGCGTGTCCGAGTTCTTGTGCCACCTCGGCATTAGTGTCGACGTTTATGAGTTTGTAGATGAGGCCATCTTGTGAGCCATCGACAGTTACGGTCACGCCGTTGGCGTCGTCGTGGCAGTAGTAGCCGTCGTTGGAGGCGGTCACGTTGAAGGTGGCGGGTTTGTCGTAGAATGTGACGGTGACGGTGTTAGCCATAGGCTGGAGGCAACCGTTGAAGCTACATACGACGGAGTAGGTGTATTTGCCGGCAGTCAGTGAGGCGAGGTCGGTGTCGACGAACTCAATTTGTCCGCTATGGTCGTTGGAGAAACGCCTGTCGACCATCACGCCGTCGCGGTAGAGTATGTACTCGCGGGTGAAGGTTGCGTCGTAGTCGGAGTTCTCGAGAATAATCTTGAAGTCGAGAGCGTCGATGCAGACATTAGCTGAGGCGGGAGTAACAGTTACGGCGTAGGCGTTAGTTGTGGGGAGGTTGATGGTGAGAGCGCCGTCGATAGTCTTCTCGCAGGCGTAGTCGCCATTGAGACGCTTAGAGCGCGCGATGACGCGGTAGACGCCATTCTTGGCAGCGCCGTAGGCATTGGTCATTATGTCGTAGATGGGGAGGACGAGGTCGGCGCCAGTGCCGGGATATACTGAGGAAATCTCGGTGTTAGCCTCGGTCTCGTTGACCAGGACATAGAACATGTCGGTCTCGGTGTTCTCGACAGTCCAAGAGAAAGAGGTGGACTGCGCTACGGAGCAGTCGTCGACTGTGAGGTCGGCAGCTGTGGTGGTGGAAGCAGGGGACTTGACCTCCTCGACATCGACTGTGTTGGTCATGTCGAATATTTGTGTTGGGAGGGCGTCGTAGTATGCCTTGACGGTGAAGGTCTCGGGGTTAGCGACTGTGGGGTCGGTGAGACGGACGGGCTCCCAAGCGACTTCTTGTGTCGGGTCGGTCACTGTGATTGGCGCGAGCGATGCGATGCCATCGACGAAGTAGGTGACACCGATTTGCGGGTCGAGTACTGAGATCTTGACACCAGCGTCGTCAGTGCAATAGAAGTCGGCGGAGGTGGTTATAGTCTTGGGGAGTATGCCCTCGAGAACGACAGTTTGCGCCTCGATGGTCTGTGTGCACCCGAAGGTGTTGTGTATGGTGACGCTGATGTTGACAGTGTCGGAGGTTACGATGTTGAGGTTGCCGGGGAGGATGTTGGAGGCATCATCTTGGACGAGAGTGCCGTTGATGAAGAACTCGTAACGGGCGTAGCCAGCGGTCACCTCGACAGGCACCTCGGCGCCACTAATGACGAGTGTGAGAGGAGTGCCATTGATGAATGTGGCATCGGGGAGTTTGTATGCCTGCGCGGTAACAGTGACATTCTGCTCGCAAGTACCTACGGAGTAGAGGAGGTTGAAGGTGTAGGTGCTGAAGTCGTCACTGTTGGTGTTGGCAACGTAGTTGAGGTTGATAGGCCAAGCTATGGAGCGAGTGCCAGGAGTTGCCGTGGTGAGGTCGAAGTCGGCAGTGACATCGACGCCGTCACGGTCGACGGAGAGGATTTGGAAGTTGCTTGCACCGCTCAGGGTGAGGGTATGCTGTGCCTGTTCGCAGAAGGAGAATGACCATGAGTTGGTGGCAGTGGCTGTTGGCGTTACCGCGGCATCGGCCTCGTCGGTGAGGGTGACATCGGGTACGGGAGCCTCCTCAACCTTTATGGTGATGCTCTTGGAGCAGGCGTTGGTGCCGAAGTTAGGACGGATGATGAGTTCGTAGTCGCCCTTGGCAGCATTTTGGAAGAGGTAGGTGAACTCGGAGAAGTCGGTAGCGGAGACATCGGTGCCATCGAGGGTGAACACGTAGCCCTGGGTGTATGCCGTCTCGGATGTGGAAGGTTCGATGGAGAGGGTCTGACCTTCGCATATTGTAGCGATACCGTTAGCGAGTATGTCGGCACCAGTCTCGTCGATAGCCTTGACATCGATGTCTTGGTACTTACGGAACTGCCATTCGTCGGAGAGCACCTCACAAGTGCCGTCGCTTACGAGGAAGGAGAGGGAGTGGAAGGTGTCGGAAGGATTGATGTCGAAGAGGAAGACAGAAGTGCCTGCGTCGTAGGAGGAGGTAATCTGGCTTGTGGAGAGGGTGGACTCGTCGATAGTGACGTCGAGCGCGCCGTTGACATAAGTGGCTACCTTGACGCCATCGAATACGACGGTCACGATAGAGCCGGAGACATCGAAGCCGAAGTCGTCGTCGTAGCATATCTCGTACTTACGGGCGTCGGCTGGGTCGGTGGAAACGGGGAGGAAGGAATCCTTGAGCGTCTCGTTGGGAGCGGGCTTAGCGTGGAAGGTGAATTCCTCGTTGTAGGGGAGGTAGAGCGCGAGCGTGGCATCAGTCTGGCAGCCCGTGGAGATGTGTGTGGCGTTGACTACGAGGCTTATGGGCGCGGTAGTAACGGCGTGGGAGTTGGTGACATTGTCGGGGTTGATGGCCGTTGGGGATGGGTCGGTCCATTCTACGCCGTCCATTGAGAAGGTGAAGTCGTAGTCGGCACCTGGGGTTATGGTGTTACCCTCGGCATCCTGGAGGACGGCGGTATAGGTGTAGTTTATGTCGGCGCAGAGGTCGTTTGTGTTCATGACCTCGGAGGCTTCGTTGGTTACTACAACATCGACAATCTTGAACTGCTTGATTTTGACGGTTACGGGGTCGGAGTTGACGACACAGTCGTTAACATCGGTGGCGACGACGTAGAAGCTTATGGATGGGCTGTCGCCGTTGTAGATGAAGGAGCCGTCGTGGGTGAGGTTGTCGAGGCCAGAGTATTCGGCAGCGAGGGATTCGACACCGTTGTCAACTACGAAGACCTGATAGGACTTGAAGTTGACGAGGGTGAAGGGGGTAGCTACGCCTGTTGGGAGGACGGACTCGACGGTGAAGTTGATGTCGGCACCCTTACAGTTCTCGGCAGTGAGGTCGACATTGGTGATTTCGGGTTTGAAGTCGCCCTTGAAGCTTATGGTTATAGGTTCGGACACGCAAGTATGGCCACCGTTGTCCATGATTGCCTCGGCAGTGACGACATCGCCCTCGTTGAGAGATATTTCAGGGTGGTCGGCAGTGTTGAAGACATTGGAGGTGTAGTCGCCATCGGCGTTAATGACCTGAGCGCCATTGACGAAGAAGAGATACTGCTGCGTCCAAGAAGGATTTATGTTGTCTTGCTTAACAGTGAACTGGACGTCGGTGCGGAGACATACAGGCATTGCAGGGTCGGACACGAGTTCAGGCAGAGGCAGGACATAGAAGTTCTGCACGACAGTGTCGGATGGGCAGGAGAGCGAAGTTGTAGCACCCTTGAAATTGAAGGAGAGAGTACTCCTGAGAGTGTAGGGATTGGACGAGGGTTCAATCTGAGGGGAGGTTGCGCTGGGGTCGAAAGAGAGGAGCCCACTGTCGGCAGAGAAGGTGAAGTCGGGGATGACAGTCTCGAAGGAGGCATTGGTGCCCATGACGACTTTGCTTGTGAGCTTGACGTTCTCAATCTTGCTGAAGAAGTCACGCGGTTTCTTTGGATTTGGATCGTTGTTATCGTAGAGATAGACATACACGTTGACACCCTCGCCGGAGCAGTAGAAACGGTCGGGCGTAGGCATGAAGTAGAAGTCGATGTCGTAGCGTTCGAGTGTTACGCTATCGGAGACTGAGCATCCTGTGTTGACATCGGTCAGGACGAGGTTATATGTGCCCTGAGGAACGTCGGTCTCGTAGAGGATGTCGGAGCCGGAGGTCACAGCCGTGATAGTTTGCTCGGCGTTGGCACGGTCGAAGAGCTTGACTGTGAAGTTGGTTGAGGTGGAAGTAATCTTGAGAGAGAATGGGTTGTCGTTGCAAGTCTCGCGGCCCTCGACTGAAGTTATTGCTGGGGGGTTGGAGAGGATGACATTATGGATAGTGGGATATACGGATTCGCAGCCGTACTTGTCGGTGGCGTAGAGGTTAACTTCGACGTAGGATGCCGCGGGAGCGAGGTCGAGGTTGGCGATGGGGTACGTGAGGTCGACATCGGGGGATGTTGTGTAGACATCGACAGGGGTATTGGCATTGATTACCCAATGGTAGGAGACGTAGCCATCGTTGGTTGAGAGGGAGAGGTCGCCATCGGTGCAGTAGATGTTGAGGGCGTTGGGGATTATGGCAGGCGTGGGCAGGGCATGGACGGTGACGTTGGCCGTGCCGATATATTCGCAGTCGCCGTTTTTGGTCTTGACGACAAGTTCGTACTTACCAGAGTCGGAAGTGGAGAGTTTAGATATTTGGAGTTGTGAGGTTGTCTCGCCGAGAATTTCGACACCATCGTGACGCCACTGGTAGCTATAGGTTATAGTGCGGCCATCGGGGTCGACTGTTGGGAGGGCGGTTTCAATCTCGAGGTTGAGGGTTTCGTCGGCGCAGTAGTCGAATGACGGGTCGGCAGAAGGAGTCTGGTCGACCTTGCCGTTGGTGTTGATGAGATTGAAGGTTGGAATGTCGACGACAGCTACTGAGAGTGTGACAGTGAGGGGGCAGGAGGTGGTCCAGCCGGTGGATATGTCACGTACTTGGTAGGAGAGTGGGAGGAGGTCGCGGGTTATGCCGTCGGGGTAAGAGACATCGGCGTCGCTACCCGAAGTGACGTTAGTTGTGGCGAGGACGTTGGCGTCCTTGTCGAGGAGAGCGACTTCGAGTTGAGCATTAGCCGGGTTGGCACAAGAGGCGAGGTCGTGGGACGTCACGCCGTAGAGAGTGAGTGAGAATGGGGCTTCGGCGCATACATCGGGTTTAGCATAGACGCCGTTGACTGTGGGGAGGCCACGAACTGTGACGGTATGGGTCACGGAGTTTTGGCTCTTGCAATGGTCGTCGAAGAGGGCCCACACTTGGATGGTGTAGGTGGTGGTGTTGGCTGGGGCGAAGGTATTGCTGAAGTTGCCAGAGGCATCGATGGTGCCAGTGGTCATAGCCTCGGCGGCGTTGCTGGAGGTAATCTCGTAGTAGTAGTTGACGTTAGTTGGGTCGCCCGTGACGCCAACGGAGAAGGAGAAATTATCGCCGGAGCAGATGTTGTCGGCAGGGGTGTCGAGAGCAGTTATTTCGGGGTTAGTGCCGACTGTGGCTGTCACGACATTGGACTTGCCAGAGGAGAAGCATCCGTAGATGGACTCGGCAATGACGTAGTAGTAGGAAGTCTTGTCGGGGTTGTTGATAGAGGCTGGGGAGGAGCCAGTGACGGTAGCCACCTCGGTGTCGTCGGACATGTCGGAGTCGATTTCGCCTTCGGACTGGATGAACCAGTGGTAGGTGAACTCGGTGGCAGCGGACTGTACGGAGAGTGAGAGGTTATTGGCGGCTTCCTCGGGTTGGCAGATGTAGATTACGGGAGCTATGGCGACTGGGGTAGCCGGGAGGGACTCGATGGTAATCGTGAGGACCTCGCTCATTTCGGACTCGCAGTTGGGGGCGTTCTCACGGACAGTCTTGGCGTAGATGGTCATGTTGGCCGTGGGGACGAAGGAAATGGAGCCGTCGGCGGTTATGTTGTAGTCGGCGCCGTTGAGGAGCTCTGTTGTGCCAGTGGCATCGGAGTACCAGTGGTAGGAGTAGGTGGAGCCGTCGGCCGTTGGGTAGGCGGAGGTGTTATCGATAGAGATGGTGAGTGGGGAGGTGGAGCCTTCGCAGATGTGGATGTCACGTGTGAGGGAGCCATCTTGTGGCGCGGGGGCGTAGATCTCGGGTTTAGCGAGGGCGGGGACGACGGTCACCGTGGTTTGGACATCTTCGGAGAGGCAGGAGTTGTAGGCGGCAGTGGAGTAGACTTGGAATTGGAATGTGACGCTTGCCTCGGTCCACTCTTGACCGTCGACGAAGTAGGTGGTGTTGCCAGCGGCATCGACATCAGTCTGTATGGACTTGGAAGAGGGTGCGAGAGTGGAGAAAGTGTAGGGGAGCTCAAAGTCTACCTTGTCGCTGTTGGTTGGGGTTATGGTGAACTCGACGCGCTCGTCAGTGCCTTGGCATACGACATCGGGAGAGGCCACGACAGTGAAGGCGGGGCGTGGGTGGACGGTGATGGTCGTGGAGACTGGTTCGCTGACACAGCCGTTGTTGTCGGTGACTTGGACACGGTAAGTGCGTGTCTCGGGGAGTGTCACGTCGACGGAGGATTGGTCGGGCGTAGCAGTCTTGCTGTCGTAGTCGAGCCATTCGTACTTAGTGAAGGGTTCTGCAACGGAGAGTGTGGCAGTGGCATCGGGGCAGAGGACTGTTGGGGTGGCGGTTAGTGTTGGGATGGGGAGGGTGTGCCTGGTGAGGGTCAGCACATCGGACATTTGGGATTCGCAACCCGTCTTGACGTTATATGCCTTGGCGTAGAACTCGACATTGGAATCTATGGCGAGGTCGGTGAGAGTCTTTTTGGTTATGGAGCCATCGGAGGTGAAGAACTTCATGTATTCGGAAGACTCGCCTGCCTTGCGGACATAGAAGGCGATATTGACATCGCTGGTCAAATCCGCATAGGGGAGGACGGATATAGTGAGGTCGTCGTCGATATTCTCGCAGAACTCGTTGAAGCTGAGGGAAAGGGTGGGTTTGGAGAGAGTTGGGACTGTCTCGACTGTGGCAGTGAACTCTTCGGATGTGCAGTAACCGTCGTTGATAGTGAAGGTGAGGGTTACATTGTTATCCCATGTTGTTGTGGACTTGGTGAGGGTGTAAGCCTCCTCGCTGATCTTAGTCCAGTCGGAGACATTGCCTTCGGAGACTGCCACGAGGGTGCTGGTGAAGGAGGAAGTGTTGTCGTGGAGTTTTGTTGCTCGGAGTGAGACTGTGGCGAAGCCGTTGTCACCTTGGCAGAAGGCGGCACGGATGACGGAAGATCCGTCGGGGAGAGTGACTTTGTTAGAGCCGTCGAGTGCGTAGTAGTTGACAGCAGCTTGACCAATAGGATTGAGATGGACATCGACATCGACTTGTACGCGATCGGACACACAGCCTTTCTCGTCGTGAACTACCTCGACATAGTAGGATGTGTTCTCGTCGAGGGCGGGCGTGGTGAAGGTGTTGGAGTGGTTGGACTGGAGGACGCCGGTGCCATTGCCAGAGAATTTATAGGTGTAGGTATAGCCAGTTGTGGGGGTTGGGGACGTGACCTCGATTGTGGCAGAAGTGCCTTGGCAGATGGGAGAAAGGGCAGCGACTGTTGGTGTCTCTACTTTATTAACAATAATATCGTAGGGGCCAGCGAAGGGGGAGGTACAGTTTGTGGGATGGTTGGTGTCGATGGCACGAACCCAGACCTTGATACTTTCGGTGAGGACCTTGCCATCGAAGCTGTATTGGGCGTTGGGGAAAGTCGTGGTGGCTACGGGAGAGGCTGAAGCGTCGGGTTCGGAGTCGCCCCAGTAGTACTCGTATTTGAAGCCTGACTGCTTGTTGTTGATGTCGAAGGTGAAAGTCTTGCTTACGCCGAGGCAGACCTCATTGTCGGCAGGAGTCTTGACATCAGGGGCATCGGGTATGGCGTTGACCTTGTAGGTGAGGGTGTTCTCGAAAATGACATCGCAGCCTTCGGATGTTTTGGCGGTCATGCCACCTTGCGTAGCGGAGGCATCGGCTTGCTGGAAGATGATGGAGCCGGCGGGGAGTGTAGCTTCAACGGTTATGGCAGAGGTGGTGGTGTTGGAGACGGTGAAGCCTTCGACATTTATGGTGTTGAGGTCGAGAGTGGACTCGTTGAGGGAGTAGTTGATGTCGAAGGAGTGGTCGCCAGCGCATACTTCGTTTTCGGAGAGGGAGGTGAGAGCTACACGCGCCTTACGGTTGACTGAGACTTTGACATTGGCCTCTTTGCTTTCGCAACCAGTGGTTTTGTTCATGACAAAGAGGGTGTATTGGGCATCTCTTACGGGAGCTACGGAATAAGACCATCCGTAGCCTGTGCCGTCGGGGGTGACGTTGAGATTATCATCTTCGACGGAGGAGGAAGAGATGCTACTGACGAAGTAGCTTGGCAGGTTGTCGTAGTTGACGGCTGCGTGGTTGGTGACAGTGGCTGTGAGTGTGGCTGTTACGCCTTCGCATATAGTCTGGTCGGAGGTGAAGATGACTTCTGGGCGTTCGTTGACGTAGACCTTGATGGACTCGGTGGTGGAGCAGGTGTGGCCGTCGGCGAAAGTGTAGGTTACGGTTACGGCTATGTCATGGTTGCCAGTGGATGCGGAGGCGTTGGGAGTCCAGTTGAAGGACTGTGTTGTGGCAGCGTCTGTGCCATCGACGGACCATTGGTATTGGTAGTTTGTGGCGGGGCCTTCGGCGCCATTCTCAGTGATGGAGGGTGTTACGCTGAGGGTCATGGTGCTTTCTTTGCAGACGTAGCGGAGACCGTCGGCCGGGGAGATGGAGAGGCTGGGGACGGGGTAGACCGTGAAGGCCAGAGTGCCTGTGTTTTGGCAGGCGAGGGAGGTATGGTCGACGACGAGGACATCGTATTGGTAGGTGGTGATGTCGGTGATGGCGTCGGGGTTAACAGTAGTAGAGAAGTCAGCATTGCCGTTGCCAGCCACGTCGACGGATGTGGAGTGTGGGGCGGGAGCGGAGCCTATGGGGGTGAAAGTGAAGGTGAGGTCGCGGTTGTCGGCAGAGGCGAGATTGACAGAGACATCACCTTGGTCGGCACAGGCAGTCACATCGTTGGCGATGTTGAAGAGTGGGAGTTCGTTAATTTGGGCGGTTGTCTCGACGGGTGTTAGGGCGTTGCTGGTAGAGGAGAGTGGTTTGCCGTTGTAGTCGAGGTTATAGCCACAGTTGTCGGACGAGGAGACCCAAACGGAGATTGGTGCGTTGCCGACATATTGAGTAAGCCCATCGAAGTTTGCGGCCTCGGCACCAGTGAGGATGTTATTATCGACAGTCTCGGCAGTGCCGAGGGCGTTGGACTGGGCGTCGGACCATGCCCAGTGGTATGTGAGGCTGGGTTTGGTGAGGGAGGTGTTAGTATTATAGTAGTCGTCGAACTCGGGTTTGAGGGTAGCCTCGGCGGTGAGAGCGGAGGCGTCGGCGAGTTTACAATATGTAGTTGTTGAGAGGGTGAGGTTATCGACTTCTGGCACGGGGAGTGTCTTAATCTCGACCTTTATGGGTTTGGAGTAGCAGCCGGACTCCTCGTTTTGGACACGGACGTAGAGGGTGTAGTCTTTGTCGAGGGATTCGATGCCGAACCATGCGTAGGCGCCTGGGTTGTCGGTGGAGTTGAGGCGGTTGGTGTTGGTGTTGGCATCGCCTTCGGAGCGGTTGTCGGAAGTGGAGGCGCCGCCGATGAGGTTGATGATGTTGGAGGCTGGGGTGGTGCAAGCGGCATCGGAGAATACCTCGTAGGTCATGCCCTTGTTGGTGGACTCGTCGGGTTGGTAGACTCCATCGGCGAGTTTAACTTGGAAAGCTACCTTTTGGTTAGCGCAAGCGTAGACATCGTCGACCGGGTCGAGGATGGGGAGTTTGTAGACATCGAAGTTGGTTACCTCGGGTATGGGGCAGAAGTAGGTTGTGCCGTTGATTTTGTAGGTGTTGGCGAGTTGGAACTTGATGTATTTGGGGCGTGGGCCGTAGTCGTTGCCGTCGTCAGTGCCGTCTTTGAATGGGTAGTTGATGTTGGAGAAAGTGGTGGAGACGGTGGTAGTAGGGTCGGACCAGTCGGGGTCGGCGGAGGTGAGGTAGTCGGAGGTGTTGAGGTCGTAGTAGTTTTGGCCTTCGTCGTCGGAGGCGAACCATCGGTAGGCGTAGTCGGCGCCTGTGGAGCCGTCCTGGATGTTGGAGACAGAGGCGGAGATGGGGACATCGTCTTCAGCGCAGGCGTGGTCGGGAGTGGTTATTGTGGAGTTGGCGTCAGTTTGGCGGACTTCGATGGTGAAGGTTTTGACGGTGGGGCAGGGGTTGTCAAAGCCTGCATGGGGACAAACGGTTTCGCTGCAAAAATCACCATAGAGGCGTATAGAGCCGAGAGAAGAGCCGTTAGGATCGAGGTATTCGCATGTGACACGATATGTGGAGGTCTCAGTTAGATTAGTGAGTTCGACATACTCACCAGAATAGTATTCACCTTCAGCTTTTATAATCTCCGCTACGGAGCCATCGGGGTTAAGACGTTCGAGAGTCCAATAAGCCTCACCATCGGAGCAAGTATAATCACCATCTTCAAGTTCTTGAATGAAAGTAGGAGTATAGACTACGTCATCGCCGGAGCAGGCATAGAACTTATCAATATCGCCAGAGTCGGTAGCACCAGAAGTTATGTTCTCGAAGGTGTTTTTGAGTTGCAGGGGGGTATAAAGGGTTACGACATAGCCTTCGTAGAAAGAGATTATGCAATTGGTAGGGGTGCCATTTGCTGATAAAGTCATGCTTGGCTGATAGGTTGTGCTGCCGGAGGTTGTGAAGTTAGCAATATCATTGTCAGTATAAGTGTTAGTGTTGGTAGCCACTTCACCTAAGGGCCGGGTTAGAGGATCTGTCCAAGTGTCGGCAGCCCTCTGCCATACATAAGAGGCAGTGTAAGTATTACCAAGGAAGGAAGTGAGAGGATTATCATTCTCATCTTTGTAGGGGGTGAGGTCATTGTATATATTCATTGTCACAGGGCCGGAGCCTGGACATGGGAGAAGGAGCAGCATATCATTTTCGTCGCGGAATGCGGTGTTATCACCTTCAAGATCGACCTGGTTGCTACCGATAGGGTCGAAATAGAAATTGACAATACGCTTTAATGTGGATCCCACTGCAACACTTTGACTCATATTGAGTCGGATAAGCAATGTGGTGCCGAGAATGTCTGGGTTTCCTGGTTTGGAATCGCTTGCGATATTCTGTGGATAGACACGGAGGTAATGTAGACTGGATGTATTGTTCACACCACCAGTGCCAGTACCGCCATAGATTTGAGCAGACCTGAGGAACTGATAGGACACCCAAGGCTTACCTTGACCTTCGATAGATATGAGGCTATTTGGCGAGATGCCAGTTGATTTGCCATTTCCATCTTTTTGTGGATTATCAACATTAATCTCATCGAGGAGAGTCTCGGTGCCATCGGTATCTACAGAAAATATCTGTATGCTTTGTGGTCTATCTTTTGAGTTTTTGAATGTAGAGGGCAGGGAGGATCCAGGCATAGCTGTGATTGTGGCGGCAGGATTATATTCGTCGATGAGTGCGACAGCAGTTGAGCCACAGACATAGCCACTGGAAACCATCACATTGTTGGTGGTGACAGTGGTTTGCGCATTAACGTTAGTTGCTGCGCAGGAGAAGAAGGCGGCGACTGCGATGAGAGCCGTCTTTATATTTTTGAATGTACTGGTCCCCATAACATTACAGAGATTTACATTTGACATTATAATCCATTTAGAGAGCAAATGTAGTAAAAAGATAGACGAAAGCCAAACGGAAAGGGACAAAAGCGCAGACGTATAGAACGAACGGGTGGCGGGGTGGTATGGTTATCCCCTACCCTGCTGGATGGCAAAGAGGAAAACGCGAGGGGAAAGGGGGAGGGGTAAATTGTTATGGGATAGGGGGAAAGGGGAGATGGGGCGGGAGGGAAAAAGTGGGGGCGAATTGGATAATAGAGTGGAAAAGAGTATATTCGCAGAGTGAAACAAAAAAATGATAATATGAAAAACGTCTACACGATATTGGCAGCCGCAGCGATGATGTGCTGTGTGAGTGTTGAGTGTTTGGCAACGAAGCCTACATTAAATGGGTACACGGTATACAGCAGTGGCAACGAGATATTAATAACAGCGATGCAAAACGTCAGGTCGGGTTGCGTCATTGAGGCTACTTATGAACTGGATGGAATAGATTATACAGTAGTCGAGATTGGGGATAGTGAAGGAGAAGGGTTAAAAGCCATGGCCAGTGCAAATTGCACCACACTGACTATTAACGCAAACGCCAAGATAAACAATAATGCTTTCGTGAGCTGGTCAAAGTTGGCGACGGTGACGATAGGTGTGGAGACGCCGATGGAGATTGGGAAGAACGTGTTTCCCGCGAGTGTGGAGAAGATAGTGGTGCCAGCGGGACAGGCGAAGGTGTTCGCAGAGGCGGCAGGGTGGAGCGCATACGCCGATGTGATAGAGGACGTGGATGGGAAGAAGGCGACGGGGATAGAGGATGTGGAGATGGGAGAGAAGGTGGTGATTGCGGGTAACGTGATTAAGTTGGCAGGAGAGGGTCATATAGTGGTGACGGAGCTGACGGGGAGGAGCATAGACTGCGGTGTGAGGAGCAGCTACGTGATTGAGGGGAGCGGGCTTTACATTGTGACGGTGAAGATGGGTGAGGAGATGATTACGAAGAGGGTGTTGGTTAGATAAGAGTATATAAGTATAGATTAACAGCCCCCGCCACACGGCAATGCGCTGAGTGGCGGGGGCTTTTTTATTGCGATGATATGCGATATAAGAAGGTTACGGTGCGTCTGAGTCGTCAGGATGAGGATGCGAGCGCGTTGGCGCAGGCGGCGATGGGCGAGCGCGGGTTTGAGAGTTTCGTGGACAGGGAGGATGGGTTTGAGGGTTATATACAGGAGTCGTTGTGGAGCGAGGAGACGATGGCGGGGATGAGGTGCGAAGTGGAGGGTGTGGAGATGACATGGGAGGTGGAGGATGCGCCGGATGAGGATTGGAACGCGGTGTGGGAGAGGGAGGGTTTTGAGCCGATAGTGGTGGGCGGGAGGTTGAGGATCAGGGGGCCGGAGCATGAGAAGGATGAGAGCATGGAGCTGGAGGTGGTGATAGACCCGGAGTTGGCGTTTGGGAGCGGTCATCATGAGACGACGCGTATGATAGCGGGTTGGATTATGGATAGGGATATGAGGGGCAAGAGGGTGATGGATATGGGTTGCGGGACGGGGATCTTGGGGATTGTGGCGAAGTTGCGCGGTGCGGAGCGTGTGGATGCGGTGGATATTGACGAGTGGTCGGTGAAGAATACGATGGTGAACGCGGGTTTGAATGGTGTGGAGGTGAGGGCGTGGGTGGGTGACGCGGATGCGGTGGCGGGTGTGAAGGGGGAGTATGATGTGTTTATCGCGAATATCAACAGGAATATTTTGTTGGATGGTATGGGGCGTTACGTGGGGAGCATACGCAGGGGTGGTGAGTTGGTGATTAGTGGTTTTTTGGAGGGTGATATGGAGGTGTTGCGGCGTGCGTGTGAGGGTTTGGGGATGGAGTATGGTGGTTGGATGGGAGATGGGGAGTGGCGGGGGATGTGGTTTGGGAAGGGGAAGTAGTTTTTTGGGAGGATGGGGGGAGGCGGGGTGTAAAGACGTTCCGGGCGACGGGTTTACATACGCCTTCGGCGTTGAGGGGATGGGGGCGGCGGGTGGACAACTGGAGGTGCGGCGGTGGGGGTGGGAATAATGTGAGACGCCGCGGGCGGACGTCTCTACATGGGGGGGTTGCCGTTA
>CAZPPW010000009.1:27884-38501 GCA_964588595.1 uncultured Marinilabiliaceae bacterium | reverse complement strand
GGGTGCGGGGTTAGGGTACGATTTTGGCTTCGATGCGTCGGTTGAGGGCCATGCCTTCTTCGGTGTCGTTGGTGGCGCAGGGTTGGGATTCGCCATAGCCTTTGACATCGAAGCGGGCGCGGTCGATGCCGTGCTCGACGAGGTAGTTGACGGTGGCCTTGGCGCGGTTGAGTGAGAGGATGTTGTTGTGCTGCTCGGAGGCGCGGCTGTCGGTGTGTCCGCTTATCTCGATGCGAATGGAGGGGTTCTCGTTCATGACACGGATAAGTATTTCGAGCTCGACTTTGCTTTCGGGTTTGACTTCGTATTTGTCGGTGTCGAAGTAGATGTTGCGGAGCGCGATTTTCTTGCCCACTTTGAGTGGGGTGAGGCATACCTGGTCGGCTTCGAGTTTGATGGGGCCGTGTCGGTTCTCGACGTCGGCGACGTTGAATTTATGGGCGTGGAAGAAATAGCCTTTGGCGTTGACGGAGAGGAGGTAGTCGGCTGGTCCTGGCACGGCGAGGGTGAAGGAGCCGTCGTCGAGGGCGCGTGCCGTGGCGATGTTCTCGCCGTCGGGCATGCGGTCGAGGAGTATTGTGGCGGCGATGCTCTTGGAGGATTCGCAGTCGGTGATGTAGCCACGGATGAAGGGGACGGGGTTGGGGCGTATTTCGGGGTAGAGTTCGAACATACGGACTTCGCGTTTGCGTCGGCCATCGATCAGGCGCACGGAGTTGTAGTAGCCGGTGGTGCCGCTGGCGTTCACTACGAGGCCGTCGTCATCCTCGGTGTTGTTTATGGGGAAGCCGATGTTCTTGGGTCGGGACCATGTGCCGTCGTCCTTGAGGCGTGAGATGAAGATGTCGCGGCCTCCGATGCCTGGCCATGTGTCGGAGGAGAAGTAGAGTGTCTTGCCGTCGTGGTGGATGAAGGGGTGCGACTCGTCGCCTGAGGAGTTGATGGAGTCGCCGAGGTTCGTGACGGTGCCGAACATGGGGACGCCTTGGTCGTTGACGCCACGCAGGGCGGCTTTCATGATGTTGCCGTGTCGCATGGAGCTACGGGCTGTGCCTCGGACGAAGTAGAGTGTTTTGCCGTCGGCGGAGAAGCAGGGTTGAGATTCCCAGGCGGCGGTGTTGACGGGGTTGCCGATGTTGACGCCTTTGGTCCAGCCACGGGCGGTGCGTTGGGAGAAATAGATGTCGCAAGAGCCTTTGGAGTCGCGGTAGCCGCAGGCGGTGTAGAACATCCATCGGCCGTCGGGGGAGATGCTTTGTGTGCCCTCGTTGAAGTCGGTGTTGATGTTGTAGATGGGTTGCATGGGTCGCCATTGTGCGTCGGGGTTGTCGCGCGTGAGGATGTAGAGGTCCTCGTGGGTCTCGTTGTTGTTGATTCGTGCGATCATTGAGGGGTCGTTGCGGAACGCCACGGTGTCGAGAGGCAGACGAGAGGTGAGGACAAGCTCGGTCTCGTCGAGTGATATGGAGGGCCAGTAGGTCTCGAAGGGTGATTGCTCGATGTAGGGGGAGGGGTAGCGCGGGTCGAAGGGGACGGGGTTGCTCATGACCTTGACCATGGCGAGGGCTTTGCGGCGCCATTTGTTGTCTTGCTTGATGTTGGTTTTCTTAATCTTGGAGAACTTGTCGAAGAGGTTGAACCATTGCACGGCCTCCTCGTAGCGTTCCTTTTGGCAGAGAGCCACGGCGCAGTGGTAGTAGGCAGGGACCCAGTAGGTGGAGTCGAGAGCTACGGCTTTTTTGATGTTGTTTATTTGGTTGCCAGGCTCGCCGAGGTCGGCATACATTTGCGCGGCGGAGTATAGGGCCTCGATATATTCGGGGTCGATTTGTAGGGCGGCTTTGTATTTCTCGAGTGCCTCGCGTGTTTTGGCAACATTTTGGCGGCCGTACATGGCCATTATGTCGTTGCCCTCTTTGAAGAGTGCGGCGGCCTTTTTGCTGTCCGTGGTATTGTATTTCTTTCTCTTCTGGGCGTCGGCTGGGGAGGCAAAGAGCGCGAGGGCGAAGAGGAAGAGGATGATGAGGTGAAGAGTCTTGGTCATATTGCGCGATAGATTTGAGTGACGTTGATTTATATCGAAAAAGAGGCGTGAAGGTTACGGGGAGGGTTAGGAAATGCGGCTCCAGTTGATGTCGTTGCCTTGGAGCTCGGCGAGACGTTGGACCATGACGACGCTGTTGGGTGAGGAGAGGAAGGGGTCGTCGTGGAGGACTTCTTTGGCGCAGTCGCGTGCGAAGGAGAGGATTTGGGAGTCGCGGGCCAGGTCGGATATTTTCAGTCGGAAGGGGATGCCGCTTTGCTGCGTGCCCTCGATGTCGCCGGGGCCACGGAGGCGCATATCGGCCTCGGCTATGGCGAAGCCGTCGGTTGTGGCGCACATGGTCTCGATGCGGCGTCGGGTGTCGTTGCCGAGCTCGTTGGCAGTCATGAGGATGCAATAGCTTTGGTCGGCGCCGCGTCCCACACGGCCTCGGAGCTGGTGGAGTTGGCTAAGGCCGAAGCGTTCGGCGCTCTCGATGATCATTACAGAGGCGTTGGGGACATTGACGCCCACCTCGATGACCGTCGTGGCGACCATGATTTGTGCATGACCAGATACGAACTCTTGCATGGCGGCGTCTTTATCGGCGGGTTTGAGTTTGCCGTGGACCATGCAGACGTGGTATTCGGGGAAACATTGCTTCATGTATTCGTAGCCGGCCTCGAGGTTTTTATAGTCCATGCGCTCGTTCTCCTTGATGAGGGGGAAGACGACGTAGCATTGTCGTCCTTTTTGGAGTTCGGAGCGCACGAAGGCGTTGAGTTTGTTGCGGTTGCAGTAGTAGTAGTGTTCGGTGAAAACGGGTTTGCGACCTGGTGGCATCTCGTCGATGACGCTCACGTCGAGGTCGCCGTAGATGGTCATGGCGAGGGTGCGTGGGATAGGTGTGGCGGTCATGACGAGGATGTGTGGGGGGCGTGTGTTTTTTGCCCAGAGCATGGCGCGCTGTTGAACGCCGAAGCGGTGTTGCTCGTCGATGACGCATAGGGCGAGGTTGTGGAATTTGACTGTGGGGCCTATTAGTGCGTGCGTGCCGATGAGGATGTCGATGGAGCCGTCGGCGACGCCTTGGAGGATACGTTCACGGCGTTTGCCCTTGATGTTGCCAGTGAGTAGTTCGACGGTGACGTTCATGCCGCGCAGTTCGGCGAGGAGGTTCTCGTAGTGCTGTGTGGCGAGGATCTCGGTTGGGGCCATCAGGCAGGATTGCATGCCGTTGCCGGCGATGATGAGCATGCAGAGCAGTGCCACGAGAGTTTTGCCGCTGCCGACGTCGCCTTGCACGAGACGGTTCATCTGCTTGCCGCTTTTGAGGTCGGTCCATACTTCGTGTACGACACGTTTTTGCGCGCCAGTGGGTTCGAAGTGGAGGTGGTCTTGGTAGAACGTGGCGAGGGCTGTGCCAGGTTTCTCGAACTTTATGCCTTCCACTTGGGCGCGGTTGACGTTGCGTGAGCGGAGGAGTGCGAGCTGGATGTAGAAGAGCTCTTCGAACTTGAGGCGGAAGCGAGCGTTCTCGAGGGAGCGGAGGTCGGAGGGGGAGTGGACGATGAAGAGCGCCTGTGGGCGTGGCATTATGCTGTGGCGTGCGAGGAGCGAGGCGGGGAGAGTCTCGCGAATGCCGTTGAGTGTGAGGTGCTGGAAGACGTTGGCGACGATGTCTTGCATCGTGTTGCTGGATATCATGGCGCGCTTCATGCCCTCGGTGGTGGAGTATAGGGGCATGAGTTTGCCGACGAACTTGGCGGTGTCGGGGTTTCGCTCGAGGTCGGGGTGTGCCATGTTGAGACGTCCGCCGAATGCGGTGGGTTTGCCGAAGAGGAGGTATTCGTCGGAGGTGTTGATTTGCCTCTCGATGTAGTTGAGTCCTTTGAACCAGACTATTTCGATTTGCCCTGTGCCGTCGACGAAGCGTGCGGACATACGGCGTTTGGAGCCTTGGCCGATGATTTCTTTGGAGATGAACCGTCCGAGGATTTGGACATAGTTCATGTCGGCTGAGAGTTCGCGTATTTGGTAGATGCGGCTGCGGTCGACGTAGCGGTAGGGGAAGTATTCGAGCACGTCCTCTGGGGAGCGGATGTCGGCCTCGTGGGCGAGGACTTCCGCGCGTCGTGGGCCTATGCCCTTGATGTATTGGAGTTGGAGGGGTTGGGACATGGGAATGAGCGTGTAGTGCAAATATAGTAAAAAAGGGGTTAAGAATGGGATAGGCGGGTAAGTGGTAAAGAGTTACCTTTGCGCGAATAGTAAAACGAAGAAGTATGGGATATAGGCATATAGCAGCAGTGGTGTTGGTGGTGTCGGGGTGTGTGGAGTTGTGGGGTCAGGAGCCGTTGGCGGAGGTGGAGCGTATGACGGGGGTGTTGATGTCGCGGGAGGATGGTCATGCGTTGTCGTATGACGTGCCGTCGTGGCGTGCGGCTGTGGAGAGTCAGTTGGTGGCGGCTACGGACTCGTCGTTGGGTGTGTGGGAGCCTAAGGGTTTGACGCGTGTGGAGGGGAGTGATGGGAGCGTGGTGTGGGGGGGAGTGTGGAGAAGGGGTGTGGAGCGGAGGTTTGTGTGGATTGGCGTGGGGGATATTGGTGGGCGTCGTGAGGGTATGGCGTTTGTGGATGAGATGGGTGGTAGGGACAGTGTGTATGTGGTGGAGGGTGTGGGGGAGAGTGGGTTATGGGGTGTGAGGGTGCGGGGTGAGGGAGGTGAGGCGTATAGGGTGGAGGATGTGAGGAGCAGGATGGCTATGCGGATTATGGCGTCGTCGGTGGAGCGTAGTGATGAGGAGAAGGATGTGGCGGAGGGGGTATTGGTGGAGCGGTTGGGTGGGGCTGAGGGTGTGATTATGGGGGAGTTGGGGGGTATGCCAGAGTTGATGGTGTGCGATTCGCCGGACGGGGTGTTGCGTAGCGTGACGTATATGATAAGTTATAGGGATTTCGGCACACGTTGTGGGGGGTGGATGGGTATGCGTGAGAAGAGGGGTGTGCACGTGGAGCGGCTTGTGGACGCGTCGGAGAGGATAAGTCAGCCGGAGATAGCGGTGTTGAACGCGAAGTCGTGGTATGGGGCGTTGTATACGAAGATGATACAGTTCAGGCAGGACAGGAAGGATTATTACGCGTTGATTGGGTATAAGGGGGCTGACGCGACGACAAAGACGAGGGTTATAGACGTGGTGAGCGAGGGGGAGGATGGGAAGTTGGTGTTTGGGGCGAGCAAGCCGTTCATACATGCGACACAGCGGTTTAGGAGGCGGATATACCGTTATTCGATTAATGCGAGCATGACGATAAGGTATGATGAGAAGTCGGAGATGATAGTGATGGACCACCTGGAGGCGAACAGCAGGGTAGAGGCGGGGCGAGCGGAGTTTTATGGTCCGGACTTGAGTTATGACGCGTATTTGTTGACTGACGAGGGGTGGAAGTTTCAGTCGGACATCAGTGTGACAGTGGAGGATGGCGCACAGCCTAATGAGGAGGAGGGCGGCACGGCGGCGGATAATTGGCAGATGCCACAGGGTAGGCAGCCGAGGGCGTCGGCCGGGGGGACGTCGCCTGTGACGCAGCCGAGGACGCGGAGGTCGAAGTCGACACGTTGGAGCGGGAAGAGTAGTGACAGTTATAGGCGTGGGAGTGGGAAGAGCGGGAACAGTTGGTTGGACAAGGGGAAGGGTAATAGCGCGCCTAATATCAGGAAGAGGTAGTGGCGCGAGGAGGGTGTGGGAAGCCCCCCGGCCTGTGTGCATGGTGCATGGGTCGGGGGGGCTTGGTGTGTATGGGGGAGAGGGTTATAGTTCTCGGCGGAATACTTTGGGGCTGACGCCGACGTATTGTTTGAAGTATTTGCCGAAGGCGGACTGTGAGGGGAAGTTGAGCTTCTCGGATACTTGCTGGACGCTGAGGTCGGAGAAACGGAGCATCATCTTGGCTTCGGATATGGCGTATTCTGTTATCCACTCGGCTGCGCTGCGTCCGCTGTAGGTTTTGACGGTTTGTGAGAGGTAGTTGGAGGAGAGGTCCATTTGCTCGGCGTAGAAGATGACGTTACGCTCTTTGTCGTGGTGCTTGGTGAGGAGTTGCATGAACTTCTCGAAGATGAGTTCGGTGCGTTGAGGTTTGCGTTCTGTTGAGACGTTTGGGGAGTAGGTTTTGACTGTTGAGACGATGTAGATGCAGAGTGCTTGGAGCATGTTGGCGACGAAGTCGGGGGTGTCTTGACGGTTGTCGCGGATGCTCTTCATGATGAGTTGGAAGATTTTGCGCATGCCGTCGATTTCGGGTTGAGGGACGGATATGGCGGCTTGGGCTTTGATGCCCATGAACACGGATAGTCGGCTGTTCATGTCCATGCGGACGCGGTTGAGGTAGTCGCTTGAGACGAGGGCTGCCATGGCTTTGAAGCCGTCGGGTTTCTCGACTTGGATGATGTTGCTGTTGTAGTTGACGATCATGTCGCCTGGCTGGAGGATGTAGCGTTTGAGGTTGATGTCGCATACTACTTGACCTTCGAGGCATACGAAGAGTACGATGCCGTCGACGCGGCATGGTTCGAGGAAGAGGTTGAGGTGGTCGATCTGGTCGGTCAGGATGAGGTCGTCGTTGAAGGACTCCACTCCATCGAAGGCGAGGTCTGATAGCTTCGAAATGGAGATTTTGTTGAGTACGCTATCCATTTGGTAATGATTAATAGGTTGGTGTGGTTTTTTGTGAGTAATGATGAAAATGGACCAATCGTAGGATTATCCGCCGCGAAATTAACCATATTAGTTGAATATATCTCCAATTAATAAAGTTTAATTGTCTTGCAAAAGACGGCTGTGTTTATGTAATTTGCGGTTGCGAATTGGACTGTAGGCTATACGGTGGTTCGCGGAGAGATTTGATAAAGAATCGCAAACGAAAACAGAATAAGAGATGAAGAACAGAGCGAATGTGACTATTATTTTCGCTATTGTGTTGTTGTGCATCATAGCGGCGATTGTCATTGTGGGTGTGTGCCAGCCGGACAGGGTTGAGACGATACAGGGAGAGGCAGAGATGACGGATTACAGGGTGAGCAGCAAGGTGCCAGGGCGAGTGTGTGAGATACGAGTTGAGGAGGGGGATATGGTGAAGAAGGGAGATACGCTGGTGGTGCTTGAGGCGCCGGATATCATGGCTAAGCGTGATCAGGCTACGGCGGCGTTGAGTGGCGCGTTGGCTATTGAGGATAAGGCTACGGGTAGCGCGCGTTCGGAGCAGGTGCAGGCGGCATACGAGATGTGGCAGAAGGCTATAGCGGGTCTTGACGTGGCGGAGAAGACGTATGCTCGTGTGGCGGCGTTGTATAAGGATAGCGTGGTCAGCGCGCAGAAGCATGACGAGGCGTTGGCGCAGTTGAATGCGTATAAGGCTACGGAGCGTGCGGCTAAGAGCCAGTATGACATGGCGTTGCATGGTGCTCAGCAGGAGGACAGGGCGGCGGCTCGTGCTCAGGTGGAGCGTGCTCGTGGGGCTGTGAGCGAGGTGTCGTCGTATATTGACGAGATGACGTTGACGGCGTTGGCGGATGGCCAGGTGACTGATATATTCCCGGAGCTTGGGGAGCTTGTGGGTACGGGTGCGCCGTTGTTGAATGTGGCGATGACGGAGAAGGTGTGGTTCACGTTTAACGTTAGGGAGGATTTGCTGCCTGGGTTGAGTGTGGGGACGGAGAGGGAGGCGTATGTGCCGGGGTTGGATAAGCGGATACGTGTTCGTGTGACGAAGATGAAGGATGTGGGGACGTATGCGATATGGAAGGCTACGAAGGCGTCGGGTCAGTATGACTTGAAGACGTTTGAGGTTAAGGCTGTGCCTGTGGACATGGCAGATGCGGAGGGCGTCAGGGAGGGGATGAGCGCCATTATAGGTTTGGTGGAGTAATGTTGTAAGCCTACGAGTGTTATGCTTAGGGCGTATAGGGATAAGATATACCGGGTGCTGCGTATCAGCAAGCGAGAGGTTGGGGTGTTCAAGCGCAGGCCGTTGCTGATATTGTGCATGGTTGTGGCTCCGATATTCGTGACGTTGTATTTCACGTCGATGATGTCGGTGGGGTTGCCGAGCCAGTTGCCTACGGGGCTTGTGGATGAGGATGATACGCAGACGACGCGGGCGATAGTGCGTGTGTTGTCGGCGATGAAGACTACGGGATTGAATCATCGGTATGCGACGTTCTCGGAGGCGAGGAGGGCGATGCAGAGGGGAGAGATATATGCGTTTTTTTACATACCGAAGGGTACGACTGTCGAGGCGATAGGTCAGCGTCAGCCGCGGATATCGTTTTACACGGCGGACACGTATTATGTGCCTGCGGCGTTGCTGATGAAGGATTTGAAGACGATATCGGAGATGGCGGGGTTGGCTATCACGAGGGAGACGTTGCGTGCGAAGGGTGTGCCGGAGGGGAGTATTATGGGGGTGTTGCAGCCTATCTCGGTGGAGACTCACCCGCTGAAAAACCCGTATTTGAACTATGGGATATTGCTGAACAACCTGATTATACCAGGGATAGTGATTATCTTGGTGATGCTGACGACGACGTATGTGGTGGGCATGGAGTGGAAGGTTGGGACTCAGAAGTTCTTGCTGAACAACATGGCGGGTGGTTCTGTGGCGGTGGCGTTGACGGGTAAGTTGTTGCCACAGACGTTGTTGTATTCGTTTATTTTCTTTGCTAATGACGTGTACTTGTACAGGTTCATGGGTTATCCGTGCCAGTGCGGGTTGTGGGTTATGTTGTTGTTGGGGGTGTTGACGGTGGTCACGGCGCAGTCGATGGGTTTGTTGATGTTTGGGATATTCGTGGGTCAGATGCGCATGGCGATGTCGGGGTCGGCGTTGTTGGGTGTGTTGTCGTTGTCGATGGCGGGGTTTTCGTATCCTGTGCCGGCGATGACTGGTTTTTTGCAGGATATATCGTTGATATTCCCGTTGAGGGATTACTTTTTGCTGTATACGAATCAGGCGTTGAACGGGTATCCGTTGATATACGCGTGGAAGCCGTTGGTGGCGATGCTTGTGATAATAGGGTTGCCGTTGCTGTTTTTGCGTAGGTACAGGTATGCGTTTAACAATGTGGAGTATAAGCCTTAGGAGAAGTGAATATGTCGCTGATAGGAGATACAATTAGTGTTTGGTGGAAAGAGGTGCAGGAGATGTCGCATGATTTTGGTGTGCTGATATTCTTCTTGTTTCTGCCTATATGCTACCCGTTGATATATTATTATGTGTATAGCACGGAGGTGGCTCGTGAGATACCTGTGGCGGTGGTGGATGAGGATGGGTCGTCGTTGTCGCGTGATTTCGTGAGGCGGCTTGACGCGAGTCCGGAGGCGAGGGTGTATGAGCGATGCTCGAACTTGTCGGAGGCGCAGGATTTGATGGCGCGGGGTGAGGTGTATGGTGTGGTGCGGATACCTGGGTCGTTTTTGGATGATGTGAGGCATGGAAGGCAGACGAAGGTGGGTGCGTATTCGGATGTGAGCTCGTTGATATATTATAAGAGTATTTTGTTGCCGTGCTCGAACATTGCCCAGGATATGAACAGGGGTATCAAGGTGGAGGATTTGGGAGCTACGGCGTTGTCGTCGAGGGAGGTTGAGGTGGCTCGTATGCCTATTGAGTATGAGCATGTGATGATGTTTAATCCTCAGGGTGGGTATGCGTCGTTCTTGATGCCTCCTATTTTGATGTTGATATTGCAGCAGGCGATGGTGTTGGGGTTGGGCATGGCGATGGGCAGGACGAGGGAGCGTAATGCGGGGTTGGCGATATATAGGGGTGTGGCGGGTTATGACAATCCGATGGCGGTGATATTGGGGAAGATATTGGTGGTGTTTCCGTTGTTCATGTTCATGGCGTTGTATATGTATGTGGCGATAATCAACGGGTTGGAGTTGCCGCATGTGGGAAGTTATTGGTCGTGGGTGGGGATGATGGTGCCGTATTTGTTGGCGTGCTCGAGTTTCACGATTGTGTGTTCGTGCATGATATACAGGAGGGAGGACAGTCTGTTGATATTCGTGTTCATGTCGGTGCCGTTGCTGTTTTTGAGTGGCATTTCGTGGCCTGCGACGAGTATACCGGAGGTGTGGAAGGTGGTGAGCTGGGCTTTCCCGTCGACGTTTGGTCTTAACGCTCATGTGAAGATAATGTCGATGGGTGGTGATATTGCCACGGCAGGTCATGAGGTGATGTGTTTGTGGATACAGGCGGTGGTGTATTTTGTGTTGGCTTGCGTGTTGCAGCGGTCGCAGATTGCGTATGCGGAGAAGCATGCGTTGCATAGCAGGGCGTTGGACAGGATGAAGGAGCGTTAGGGGCGGATTGGAGTTTTTCGTGGATTTGGGGTGTTGGAGGGGGATTTTTGGGAGGATTGGGGTATATTCGGGTTCAGTATTGTTTCAGTATATGGGGGTGGGCGTGGAGCAGTTTCTTCAGTATACTGTCAGTATGTTGGGGTGTTTGGAGAGGATGTGTGGAGGAGGTAGGGTGCAGAATGTTTCATGGATGGGTATGAAATGTTATATTGGGGCAGGAAATGGGGG
>CAZPPW010000009.1:0-27784 GCA_964588595.1 uncultured Marinilabiliaceae bacterium | reverse complement strand
GTAAAAGTGAGGTAAAAGTGAGGTGGAAGATTTTCGGGGGTGTGGATTGTACTATGTCGGGCATTTTATCTACATTTGTGGCGGTAAAACCACGGAATCTCCCCGAGTGAACACAACAATCTCCATATAGTGACCTTAGTCGACATAATCGTCGTAGCAACTCTTGGCGCGGCTCTCGCCTGGCAACTATTCTACTGGGCCTATTTCATGTTTCGCATACGGCGTAGACCGCGTAATCTGGCGTCGTCGGTTCCGGACGTGAGTGTGGTGGTGTGCGCCCGCAATGAGGAAGATAATTTGCGGGAGCTTGTGCCGGCGTTGGTTGGGCAGAAGTATGCGGCCCGGAAGCAGATAATCATAGTGGATGATTGCTCGACGGATGACACGCCATTGGTGTTGGCTCAGATGCGGTTGCAATATCCTGAGTTATATACGACTACGATACCTGGTGACGCGGTGTATCATCATGGGAAGAAGTTGGCGTTGAGCGTGGGCATCAAGGCGGCTAAGTATGAGCATATAGTGTTCACGGATGCGGATTGCCTGCCGGCGTCGGCTAATTGGCTGACGTATATGATGGAGGCGTATGATGATCCGAAGGTGGAGTTGGTGCTTGGTTATGGGCGTTATGCTAAGCGGCGGGGGCTGTTGAATTTGTTGTTGAGGTATGAGACGTTCTATAACGCGGTGCAGTATTTTGGCATAGCGAGGGGTTCGAAGCCGTTTATGGGTGTTGGGAGGAACTTGTCGTATACTAAGGGGTTGTATGAGAGGAGCTCGAAGTTTCGCAACCATCTGTATGTGTTGTCGGGGGATGATGATTTGTTTGTGAGTGAGATGGGCAGTCGGGGTAATACCGCAATCGTTTTCGAGAGCCCGGCGCATACGGTTAGTGAGCCTAAGAGCACGTGGATGACGTATTCGGCGCAGAAGAGTCGGCACTTGACTACGGCTGGTTTGTATCCTGGGGTGGTGAAGTTTTGGCTTGGTAGTGATATTGTGACGAGGGTGGCGTATTGGTGTGGGTTGGTGGCGGCTGTGGTGTTGGGGGTTGTGGAGGGTAGTGATATAATGCTTGAGGCCGCTGTGGTGGGGCTTGTGGCACGTAGCGCGGTAATGTATACATCGTTGGGCATAGCGTCGCGCAATATGGGGGAGTCGTCGATGTGGCTTCTCGCATTGCCTATGGACATCATAATACCTTGCATGCAGACGTTGGCCTGGATAACGGGGCGTGCAACCAAAACTCGCAACACATGGAAGTAAACGCCAACATACACTCGGACAAAGCGCTCTATGACATGGAGCTTGTGGAGCGTGCCAAGAAGGGGGACCAGAAGGCATATACGAAGTTGCTGACACGATATCGCGACTCGATATACTTCATGTTACTAAAGATGGTGGGCAATAAGGTAGACGCGGAGGATTTGACTATCGAGGCGTTTGGCAAGGCGTTTAGGAATATAGAGTTGTATTCGCCCACGTATGCCTTTTCGACGTGGTTGTTCAAGATAGCGTCGAATAACGGGATAGACTTTTTGCGTCGTAAGCGGTGTAATTTGGTGAGCATTGACCAGGAGACGGAGGATAAGGAGGATGGGTATATCAGGCAGATAACTGTGGTGTCGGACGCGCCTGATCCGTCGGAGAGCATGATAAAGAGTCAGACTGTGGAGGCTGTGCGTGCGGTGGTGGACAAGCTCAAGCCGCGATATAAGACGCTTGTGGAGCTACGTTACTTCAAGGAGCTGTCGTATGAGGAGATAGCGGAGCAGTTGCAGATGCCACTTGGGACGGTGAAGGCGCAGTTGTTCCGGTCTCGAGAGTTGCTGTATAACATATTGAAGAACACAGAAACAGCGCCAGAGCAATGAGCATAGTAGAGACATACTTCCATGACCTTAGTGAGACGCAGAGGAGTCAGTTTGACCAGCTTGCGCCTTTGTATGAGGATTGGAACGCCAAGATAAACCTCGTGTCGCGCAAGGATATAGGTGAGTTGATGACGCATCATGTGTTGCACTCGCTTGCGATAGCCAAGTTTATGCACTTCTCGGCAGGGTCGAATATCATTGACGTGGGTACTGGTGGGGGATTTCCGGGGATACCGTTGGCTATCATGTTCCCTGACGTGCAGTTCACCCTTGCCGACTCGATAGGTAAGAAGATTATGGTGGTGACGGAGATAGCCAATGCGTTGAAGTTGACTAATGTGACCGCTGTTAAGAGTCGGTCGGAGGAGTTGAAGGGTAAGTATGACTTTGTGACGGGTCGTGGGGTGTCGGGCATAGGGGATTTCGTGCGTATGACACGCCATTTGGTGGACACTAAGCATCAGCGTAACTCGGTCATCAATGGTATCTTGTATCTTAAGGGAGGGGATGTTGAGGGGGAGCTTCAGCCGTTTGGCAAGCGTGCCATTTGGTGCGACATAGCCCCTTATTTCCCTGATATACCATATTTTGCGGAGGATAAACGTATTATACACATAGAGATGTAGTATTCAGCCATACCATCAGCATCATTCTCATAGCCCCGTGCGCCGAGATGCCATATAGCCATAAGGCAGGCAAGCGGTGCACGGGGTAAGCTTTTCGCCTATGCTTAAACTTGTCGCACTTGTCGCCATAGCGTTGCTCGTTGCCACCGCGGCCACGGCGCAAGTGAAGTCGGTCATATCGCAAGTGCCACTTGACACGCTGATGCAACTTATCCAGCCGCCTTACGTGGGGTTGGACAGGGCGGTCAAGGTGCGCACTATCGTGACCGAGGATGAGCAGATGATACGTGTGCGGTTGTCGGACAATGCCTCGCAGTTGCCTATAACGGTGACGCAGTTGGGCGTGATACGTGACTCATTGCGCCATTGGTTGGGGTTGCCCGATGCTGACTTGACCCTCACGACCAGTAAGGTGGACCTTAGTGCGCAGGTTGTGGATGAGACTGTGGCGTGTGGCACATTGCCTCAAGGTTCGCCTGTGGTATGTAGGGATGATAATCATGTGGGGCCGTTGACGGGTCGGAATATCGCCTTTTGGGCAAGTCATGGGCGATATTATGAGAGTTCGCTAAGTCGTTGGGAGTGGCAACGTGGGCGTCTCAATACCACTGTGGAGGACTTGCTTACGCCATCGTTTGCCTATCCGTTTCTCATACCTATGCTCGAGAATGCAGGAGCGATGGTATTCTCGCCACGTGAACGGGATACCACGTCGGTCGTCACGATAGTCGACGATGGTGATGGTGAGCCGTCGTTCACCTCCACACGACGTGCCAAGTCGACAGTGAAGGGGTTTGGCAGATATACCACCCTGCATGCTAAGGACAACCCTTTCACTCTTGGCAACGCCTGCGTGTACAAGTTGTCGGCCAATGACTCTATAACCTTCTCGGCTAAGGCAAATAGCACGGGGCCTGCGATGCTCTACTTTGCCTATCCGCCGGTGGATGATGCCACGTCGACGGTAAGTGTGACGGTTCGTCATGCCGCGGGTGAGGCGCATTTCACGGTCGATCAGCGTATGGGGGGGGGCTTTTGGATGCCCATAGGTATGTTGCCGTTCCGTCAGGGTATGCCGTTTGCTGTCATCATCAAAGGTAAGGGGCTCGTGTCGGCAGATGCGGTGCGTATTGGTGGGGGTATGGGTGTTGTGGATCGTGATGGGTCTACCAGTGGTCGTCCGGCGTGGCAGGAGGCGGCACGATACTATCTTCAGTCGGATGGGTTTGACTATACTAAGGTGCTGTCGGTCAGTAATGGGCAGAACGAGTATACCGATGATGTCAACTGTCGTGGGGAATGGGTCAATGCTCTTGTGAACGATAAGCATATACCTATCGACCTGTCGCTCGCACTCCATACTGATGCCTTCGTCACTCACACTGACTCCGTAATAGGTACTCTCTGCCTTATCACTACCAACAAACTCAACGGCAATCTGCCCGACGGACGCAACACACTCACCTCACGTCAACTTGCTTGGCACGTCATGAACACCCTTGCCAACGACATACACCGCACATACGATGCCGACTGGACTATACGTGGCATTGCCGACAAGAAATACTCCGAAAGTCGACGACCCAACGTACCTGCCCTACTCCTCGAACTACTCTCCCACCAGAATATATCCGACATGAGTCATGCGCTCAACCCCGCATTCCGCCGTGATGCCGCACGCTCCATATACAAAGGCGTGGTACGCTACCTTGCCGGTGTCGACGCCCCTATATCGCCACTTCCTCCCTCACTTATCGGTCTACGCTTCGTCGATGCTGACACCATCGCCCTGCATTGGTCATTCACCCCCGACACGCTCGAGTCGTCCGCCATAGCTACCGCCTACGAGGTCTACGAGGGAGAACGTCTGATACTCACCACCACCGACACCTCCGCCATCATACGTCAACCTCTCGACGGCAAGATACGCACATACCGTGTCATAGCCATAGGTCCTGGTGGCCGAAGTTTGCCTTCGGAGGCCGTGCCAGCATGTCTGTGGCGTGGTGGACGTAAGGCACTACTTGTTGAGGGTATGGATCGTCTCGCCCCACCAACCATCATACAGTCATCTCAATGGTCGGGCGTAATGCTGTCTCAAGACCCTGGCGCGCCATGGGCATCCGACGCCTATACTACTGGCGAGCAATACGACTTCTCGCCCAACAACCCATGGCTCGACGACGATGCCCCAGGATGCGGTGCCTCATACTCCGACCTTGAATGTCGGCACTTTCCATCCGCCACCACATACACCACCACACCCTCCCACGTGGCCTCCGCCATGCGCCTCGAGGGATACTCATTCATAGGCGTCACCAAGTCATTCTTCGACTCCGACACCTTACGCACCGACACCACCACCTACTCCCTAATACGCGTCAACCTCGACCGGCAACGTTCCACACTCTACGGCGATGCCGGCATACGCCACCAGATATACACCGACGGCTTCCGCCGACACCTCGACACCATCATAGCCAACGGCACACTCACGGTCATAAGCGGCTCCTTCATAGGCTCCGACATACAAGACCCCACCATCCGCGACTGGTGCGCCAACACCCTCGGATTCAAGTTCCGCACCGCCCACGCCACACGCACATTCTCCACATCTGCCACACCACGCCTACTCCGTGAGTACTGCCTTACTACCCGACGCCCCGAAATACTCTTCCAACAAGCCGACGCCATAGAACCCGCACTACCTGGCGCACGTACCCTCTTCCGCTACAACGACTCGCAAATGTCAGCCGCCGTGTCCTACGGCTCCGTGATAGTGGTAGGATTCTAACCCCCCTACTCATGAAGGCCTTCATAGCCAACACTCAGAAACGCATCACCGCCCTCTACGACAGATGTATGCGCTTCATGCTGAGCTTCGAATGGCTCCAAGTCTACTATCACGACAAGTCGACCGTGATAGATAAGCTATCCGACAAATACTACCCCCTGACAGCCACCCAAAAGGCCGACGCCATAACCCACGGGCTCGCCAACATCGACGGCATAGACATCAACAAAGTCCGGCACATCGCCACAAGACTTATCCGACGTCACGCCACACGTGCCGCAATAGTCACCTTCATAGCCACACTACCCCAAAACTGGATTATGTGGCTCCTATTCATCGTCGACATCGTATTCTTCCAAAAGGAGATATTCCTCGTCACGCAAGAGCTCGAAGTCCTCTACGGTGGCCGCCTGACCTCCAATTACTCCGCCCTCGCATCCACCGCCGTGAAGATGGAGGGTGTCGCACTAAAGAGCAAAGTAGTAGGCTACATCAAGCGCACCTTCGGCTTCTCCCTACGCAAAGCCATCGAATACTGCGCCCGCATATTCCGCACCTCCATACGCACCTCCATAGCCTCCGCCGCCAAATGGGCAGGCATAGCCGCCGAACGTCACGCCATAGACCTCGCCATAAACATCATAGTATACATCCTCACCGCCGCCATAGCTGGCGCAATATCCTACTGGCTATTCATACCCATGGCTCGCCGCTTCGAACGACAACTCGCCAACGACCCCTGACCCTCCCTACCCTTTTCTCGCGCATACCACACACATTTCTTGCATTCTCCCCTACCCCACCCCAAACTACCCTCCCTAAACACTACATTTGCCCTACAACAAACACCCCAACACCATGCACCATAACATCATCCCCCTCATCCTCACCCTCGCCATATCCTCCAACATTATGGCGCAATCCAACGAGTGGCAAGACCCAACGGTCAACCACCTCAACCGTGCCCCCATGCACACCGACTTCTTCGCCTACGAAGATGCCAACACCGCACGACTACCCAAAGACTCATCCTCCAACTACCTCACCCTCAACGGCAACTGGCGATTCCTCTATACCCCAAACGCCGACCAACGACCCACCAACTTCTTCGCCACCTCCTTCGACGACAACGCCTGGCCCACCCTACCCATACCCGCCCTATGGGAGCTCCACGGCTACGGCGACCCCATATACGTCAACATCGGATATGCCTGGCGCAACCAATTCACATCCAACCCGCCATACGTCCCAACACTCAACAACCACGTAGGCTCCTACCGACGCACCATCTCCATACCCGACGATTGGCAAGGCAAGGATATCATCGCGCACTTCGGATCAGCCACATCCAACCTCTACCTATGGGTCAACGGCCACTTCGTAGGATACAGCGAGGATAGCAAACTCGAAGCCGAATTCAACGTCACCAAGTTCCTACACCCTGGCGACAACCTCTTCGCCCTACAAATATTCCGCTGGTGCGACGGCTCTTACCTCGAAGACCAAGACTTCTTCCGACTTTCCGGCATAGCCCGCGACTGCTACCTCTACGCCCGTAACAAGAAACACATATCCGACATCCGACTTACCCCCGACCTCGACCCCTCCTACACCAACGCCACCCTCACCTTCGACATAGACCTCCAAAGCCCCGCCAACGTCAACCTCGCTCTATCCGACGCCAACGGCAACATCATCGCCACCTCCAACCTCAAAGGCTCCGGCACTCTCCACGGCTCACTCAACGTGCCCAACGCCCACAAGTGGACAGCCGAGACACCCTACCTATACACCCTCACCACAACCCTCTCCGACAACAACCACGTCCTCGAGGTTATCCCCCAACATGTCGGATTCCGCAAGATAGAACTACGCGACGCCCAAGTCCTCGTCAACGGCCAACCCGTCCTCTTCAAAGGCGTGAACCGCCACGAGATAGACCCCGACGGCGGATACGTCATCTCTCACGAACGCATGCTCCAAGACATATCCCTCCTCAAAGCCCTCAACTTCAACGCCATACGCACCTGCCATTATCCCGACTGCCCAGAATGGTACTACCTATGCGACAAATACGGCCTCTACGTCGTCGCCGAAGCTAACATCGAAAGCCATGGCATGGGCTATGGCGAACAAACCCTCGCCCGACGCGACGACTACGCCAAAGCCCACCTCGAACGCAACCAACGCAACGTCCAGCGCAACCGCAACCACCCCTCAATCATCTTCTGGAGCCTCGGCAACGAAGCCGGGTTCGGCCCCAACTTCGAGGCCGCCTATCAATGGGTCAAGCAATCCGACCCCTCCCGCCCCTGCCAATACGAACAAGCGCACGGCAACAACTTCACCGACATCTTCTGCCCTATGTACTACGACTACCCCGACTGCCAACGCTACCTCGACTCCAACCCCGCCAAACCCCTCATCCAATGCGAATACTCCCACGCCATGGGCAACTCATGTGGCGGTTTCAAAGAGTACTGGGACTTGATACGCTCCAACCCCAACTACCAAGGCGGCTTCATCTGGGACTTCGTCGACCAAGGCATACGCACCCAACGCTCCGGCAAAGTCTTCTGCGGATACGGCGGCGACTGGAACCCCTTCGACGCCTCAGACAACAACTTCTGCGCCAACGGCCTCGTCTCACCCGACCGCATTCCCAACCCACACGCCTACGAAGTAGCCTATATCCAACAAAATATATGGCTCACACACCCCGACTCCTCTTCCAACACCTTCCGACTGTTCAACGAACACTTCTTCTCCAACCTGTCCAACTTCCGCCTCGAATGGTCCATAACCGCCAACGGCACACCTCTCCAATCCGGCGTCATACCCACCCTATCCCTCAACCCCCAATCCTCATGCGACATAACCATCCCCTACAACCTGTCACAACTCCCCACCAACCAGGAACTCCTGCTCAACGCCACCTTCCGACTCATTAACGCCGACGGCATACTCCCCGCCGGACACATCGCCGCACACGCCCAACTCCCTATCCAACAACCCAATCTCCCCCACCCCACTATCTCCAACCACCCTCAACACTCCCCCATCAACATCAACGACACCGACCACAACTACCTCATCATCACTGGCGACAACTTCCAAATCACCCTCAACCGCCACGACGGACTAATCCACCAATACACCTCCCACAACACCCCCCTAATCTCCCCCAACGCTCCCATACACCCCAACTTCTACCGCGCCCCCACCGACAACGACTACGGAGCAAACCTCCAAAACCGACGCTCCCTATGGCGCAACCCGCAACTCTCCCTAACCAACCTCACCCACAACTCCCACGACGGACTCCTAACCATCACCGCACAATACGACCTCCACAACATCACTCCCGACCCCGACTCCCACCTCAGCCCCTACTCCGCCCGACCCACTTCCCCCAACGCCCCCGAAATACCCATCCACCTCACCCTCTCCTACACCATCAACAACCTCGGGCAAATACTCCTCACCCAATCCCTCAACGTCCCCGACAACGCCAACGCACCCGACATGCCACGCTTCGGCATCACCATCACCATGCCACAACACTTCGAACACCTCTCCTACTACGGCCGTGGCCCACACGAAAACTACCCCGACCGCAACAACGCCTCCCACATAGCTCTCTTCCACCAATCCGTGACCTCACAATTCCACCCCTACACACGCCCCCAAGAAACCGGCGCCCATACCGACGTCCGACACCTCACCATCTCCAACGACGCACAACACGGCCTCACCATAACATCCCCCAAACCCTTCATCGCCACCGCGCTCCACTACGCGCAAGACGACCTCGACGACGGCCCTGCCAAACGTCAAAGCCACCCACAGCTCCTCACACCTCGGCAAGACACCTACCTCTCCCTCGACGAGTCCATGTCCGGCCTCGGATGCGTCAATAGCTGGGGCGCCATGCCTCTCGACAAGTACCGCGTCAAATGCCAAAACCGCTCCTTCACCATCCTCCTCTCCCCTCAATAACATCCTCCACAACCCTCCCCAACCATCACTACCCACTCCTTCCAATATCCTCCAAAACTTCTACGAGAATACTCCAAGATACTGACAATATACTGATAAAACTGCTCCCTCCCCACCCCAATATACTGAAACGATACTGAACCCAATGCTCCCCAAAATCTCCTCCAACCCTCCCAATGATAATTTGTCCCCCATCCCTAACAATTTGTCCCCCATAAAAAAATTCGCCCCCTGATAATTTGTCCCCCATAAAATAACAATTTTTCTCCCCTACATCTCGCGAAAATATATACAGCAAGCACGCCCCATCTCCCCGAAAGGAAGACAGGACGTGCCTAACAAAAACTACCCTGAAAATCTCTTACTTCACCACCACTACCCTACTCGACCCCTCACCCACCTTCACATACATCCCCCTCCCAAGCGCGCCTTCCACACGTCGACCCGCCATATCATACACTCCCTCAACCTTCTCACCCATCTTCATCATCTCCAACCCAGTCTTTTCCGCCTTCGAGAAGTAATACGACAGATTCTGCCCCTCTCCTCCTACATACGTCGTCGACTCATCATAATGCAACGTCGCGCTCGCCTTGAACTCATCCGTCACAGGGAACACCTCACTGCCATAATCCTCCTTGTTCGTCGAGCCACCCAAATATATCACATGCTCCTTCCCATCTTGAAGCCCTTCAGCTATATACACATCCGTTATCGACCCGCAACTGCTAAATGCATAGTTGCCTATCGTCTTCAAGCTCACTGGCAAATACACCGTCTTCAAGCTCCCGCAATTAGAAAATGCGCTCTCTCCCAAATCCTCAACTCCCTCCGGCAACGTTACCTCCTCAAGGCCGCTCTGCGCAAAAGCCAACGTCTCTATCGTCTTAACGCTTTTCGACAACGTCACTTTCTTCAACGCCGTCATCCTTGAAAATGCGTACGCCGGTATCGCAGTCACGTTCTCCGACAGCACCTCCACCTCCGTCACTGTAGTCCAACCTTCACCAAATGCATCAGTCATTATCTCCCCATCAAAATCCTCACTCACCACAATCTTCTCAGGTTTAAACTGATCATTGTAATATTTACTGTAAATCTCATCCCAACTATCATACACAAATCCCGCCTTCAACGTCAACACCTTCCCCTCCGTGTCATACTCCCATCCAGTCCCGCTCTCCGTCGTGCCACCGCCCAGCGCCGACGTCTTATCAAAATAATAGCGCAAGTTCTCCGTCGTCCCATCCGTGCCAATATACGTCGTCTCCTTATCATAATACAACGTCGCATTCGCCTTGAACGCAGCAAACTCTTCTGGATAACCCTCTGCATCCCTCGAGAAAACCACACTGCCACTACTCGTCTCGTCCGTCGTGTTCCCCAACATTATCTCATGCTTCTCACCATTCACCAGCCCTGCGGCTATCTCCACCTTCGTTATCGCATCGCACCACCCAAACGCCTGGTCACCAATACTCTTCAAGCTCAGCGGCAAATGCACAGTCGTCAAGCTATAGCACATGACAAAGGCCGACATCCCTATCGTCTCCAAACCCTCCTTAAGAGTTAGCTCCCCAATGCCACAACTCGCAAAGGCTTGCTGACCTATCTCTTTGGTATTCTCTCCGAACGTCACAGTCTCCAATTTACTGCATTCCATAAACGCATTCTGACCTATCTCCTCAATTCCGCTCCCCCGAAGGTCCACCAAGGTCAAATCTCCACAGCTATAAAAAGCATCTTTCCCTATCTTCTTCAAAGTAGTCGACTGTATCCCCACATTGTTCAGTAAACTCCACCCACTAAACTGCTCATCTGGAATCTCCTCCAACTCACACGTACTAAGCACATAAAGCGACACCACATTATCCTTATATGCGCTTACTGCTTTCCAATCCGACTCCGAGCCAGTAAATCCCGCATCCAAAGTCAAAACATACGAATCATAAGTCAACCCATCGACTGTCTCCTGTCCCCATGCCTTCACTCCCCACACGCTCATCACAACAATCGCCGCCATGCAGCACACAAACCTCCTAATAATGCTCATAATCTCTTCAATTAATAAGTCATCACCAACCAACGCTCTCCCGTCAACCTTCTTCCCAACCCAATCAAGACAGCCACACACCCGCCTATCTCAACCAAGCCAGCACGTCACAGCCAACAGTCTCCAGTCAGTCAGCGTAAATCAGTAATTTATTTCATCTATGGCCCCTGCTACTCTCCACATCACTCCCCCATTCACCTCCCATCTCCCTCACATTCACCACTCAGGCCTTTCTCTCACCTATACGCTCCCCCACCCCCATTTGTTCCAACATTTAACACTTCACACCCCACACCCCCACCCTTCACTATAACTTCTCACAAGGAACCTACAGTCGCAACCCACCAATGTAGAGACGCCCGCCCGCGGCGTCTCTACGCCGTAAGGCGTGCCAAAACTCACAGTCGGAGGAATAGTTCATCGTCTCAACACCGCAAGGCGTACTAACCACCTATATACAACAAAAAAGCCCCGAATCTCTTCGGAGCTCCCTTTAAGCTTTGCCTTCTAATAAGCCTTGCCCTTTGCCTCGTCAGAAACAGTCAGTTTCTTACGACCCTTGGCACGGCGTGCGGCCAGAACCCGGCGACCATTCTTCGTGGACATCCGCTGACGGAAGCCATGCTTGTTGATGCGCTTACGGTTCGAAGGCTGAAATGTCCTTTTCATCGTACGATTACTTTAATGATTGAATTCAAATCAACCGCGAAGATACTAATTCTATACTTCTCCACCAACACCCACAACTATTGTTTCGACCCATATCGCTTAATCACATTATACGCCTTGAACATACCAAGCTCCCCCGCACGACTCAAATCCCGCACGCCTGCCTCCTCGCGCCCCAAATACAACTCTATAACCCCCCGGTTGAAATACGCCTCCGCAAACTGGTCATACACCCCTATCGCCTTATCCAGCAAACCCACCGCCCCCTCGAAATCCTTACGCTGACACAACACCAGGCTCATGTTGTAATACGCGAACTCATTATCAGGCTCCAACTCCATAACCTTCTCCAAATCCTTCACCACCAACTCATAATCCAGCACCGCCACCTCCTGACGCAAACTCCTCCCCCCCATAAGCTCACCATCCATCTGACCATACCCGTCACCATCCATGCCACGTATCGTCTCCACCATCTTATACCTCGACGCCGCCCTGTTAAACAACGCCACCACATTCGTAGGCTCCTTCATGAGCGACGCCGAGAAATCCGTCAACGCACTGTTATAGTTCATAACTATCGAGTACAACGTGCCACGCAGCAAATACAACGACGCGTCCCACGGGTTCTCCTCCAGCCGCTTGTTCACGTCCGCTATCATCGTGAACACCTTAGCCGACACATCGTCTCCAGCCACCTCCCTATTCGTCACCACCATCTTCATATCCGACACACCCCTCGCGTTAAACTTCACCACCGACGGACTATAATACGGAGCATTCGGCAACAACGTGTCCGCCGAGAAGAACGACAAACTGAACGCCGGCTCCAAGTCTATCACGATATCCCTGTCCTGCACACGTCCGCGTATCGTCTCCTTGTTCTCCTGCCGCAACTTGTCATCCGTATCCCCAAAGTCCGCCACCACAACCATCTGGTCATACTTCTTCATGTCACCGTCATTCTTGCCTCGGCTCTCCTTCTTGCGCTCACCACCCTTGCCGTCACCCTTCTGCCCACTCTGCCCCGCCAACTGACGCTTCGTCTTCTCCTGCTCAAACGTCATAGCCGTCAGGTAATCCTGCTCCGACCCCTTAGTGTCCCCCATCAACCTCTTAGCCACCGCCCTCTGGGCGTATGCCGGCCCAAAATCAGGATGCTTAGCTATGATAATGTTCAAATCCTGCAAGGCATCCTGTGCCTGACCCAACTGCCCATACACTATCGCCCTGTTAAACAACGTGATGTCATCCGACGGGTCAACAGCCAACGCCTTCGAGAAGTCCTCCGCCGCCCTGTTCAGGTCTCCCGCCTCTGCCCTCAGCAATCCCCTGTTCTGATACGCCAACTTATTCCGCGGGTCAAGCCGCAACGCCTCATCCAAGTCCGCCTCACACCCACGCATGTCGTCAAGGTTATACTTCGTTATCGCACGGTTCACGTACACAAACGCATCCTTTGGCCTAAGCTCCGCCAAATGGTCATAGCTCCGCAATGCGCCCTCAAAGTCACGTGTCTGATACAACGTCATGCCCAAATACGTATACGCCTCAGGCGAATACGCGTTTATCTTCGTAGCCCTCTCAAACTCCCCCACCGCCGTGGCCGTGTCACCCTTCTCCACATACGCTATGCCCCTGTACAATATCGCCGCCACATTACGCTTGTCCTGCTTCAATATCTTGTCATACTGTCCTATCGCCATGTCATACTCCTCAAGGTTGATGCCCGCTATGCCCAAATTCAGCAGCATATTGACGTTGTCAGGCTCATACTTCAACCCCTCCTCAAAATCCGCCTTGGCCATAGCCGCCTTGTCCTGCCGCAAATGCACTATGCCACGCAGGTTATATGCCCCAATCAAGAACGGGTTTATCTCCAACGCCACATTACAGTCCGACTCACAACCCGTCAAGTCCTCCAAATAGAACTTCGCCACAGCACGGTAATAATACGGATCCGCCAAATACGGCTTCACTATTATCACACGGTTGAAGTACTGTATCGACAGCACATAGTCCTCAAAATACAACGCGTTACGCCCCACCTGCATCATCCTGTTCGTGTTCACCTGCGCCACGCCATCGCCACACGCCATCACGCACATCACGGCCACGGCTATTCCACATAGCCACCCCCTAACGCGATTCTTCACGCTATTCATCATCCTCTTCATCATCATACCCCTTTCTTTTCTTCTTCTTTAATAAGTCATCCGCCATGAGCGAGAACATATCCGCATCCTCCTCACGCTCCAAATGTCGGCATATCTCCACAAGCAGCAAGCACGCCCCACGCGTCTTATCCTTGTTCAGCGAGTCCACTGCGTCCTCAAACGCTCCCTCCCACTGCCGCATATCACGCCGCGCCCGAGCCCTAAGCAACAACGCCTCCGCCACCTTACCCTTACCCCTCAACTTCCCCTCTCGCAACGCCACATCCAAATCCCCTATCGCACCCTCAGGGTCACCTCCCTCCAACATCAACCTACCCCGCATCACCAACGCCTCACCATAGTCCGGTGCCAACGCCAACGCCTTATTCAAGTTAGCCTTAGCCGCACGCGTGTCGTCATATTTGTTCAAGCACTCCGCCGCAAGCAGATAATACTCATACGCAAATTCAAATGTCTTCTCCCTCATCTTCTTCATCTCCTCCATAAGCTCCCCTACCCTACCCTCAAGCCTGCCTATAATCCCCAAATTACGCACCACAAGCCGCCTCGCCGCCTCGCTACGCAACATGTCCGGTCGCATAGCGAAATACTCCATAGCATCACCCACAGCCCCCCTGTAATCACCATCCCCAAACTCCCTCACCGCACGCCTGACCATGGCATCCGCCCGCGCCGCGTCAAGCTGCCCCTGTATCAACCTCTCATCATTAGCGCCATTCGAGAACACCCTCACCGCCGCACTCGCTATGATATCCCTCGGCGTGACGGGCGTCCTCAACACCATCCCCTGCAACGTCCTGCACCGGCTCAATGCCACATAGCACTGCCCACAAGCAAACGCCCCCTTCCCCAAGTCCACTATCACATGGTCAAACGTCAACCCCTGGCTCTTATGTATCGTTATCGCCCACGCCAACCTTATCGGCACCTGCGTGAATGTCCCCAGCAGGTCCGTCGTGACCTTATGCTCCTTCTCGTCATACCTGTACTTCACATTCTCCCACTGCACAGGCTCCACAAAATAACTGTCATGGTCTATGACCTCCACCATGCCCTCCTCACCACTCTCCTCCGCGTCCACCTCCTTATACCCATAGTCGTCCGGGTCTCTGTCCACCCTCACCCACACCCCGTCATCCTCTATCCCCTCCACACGCCCCACAGTCCCGTTATACCACCTCCCCTCCATATCATTCCTCACGAACACCACCTGCGCCCCCACTTTCAGCGTCAACAGCCTGTTTGTCGGCATAGCCGTCTCGGGGAACTCCCCCTGCACCTCCCCCTTCAGCGTCACCTCTCCCGTCTCCAGCTCCGCCAACTTGTTCTCATTGATAAGGTCCGACGCCGCCCTCGTAGCCGTCAACGTCATATACATCGTCCCCTCCTCCGGCTCAAATTCCGCATCCACCCTCGTGTTTATCAACTTCAAATCCTGAGGACGTGCCATCCCCACACGCACATTGTCCAGCAGGTTCAAAAACTCCACCTCCTTCTGCCTATACACCTTCTTCAACTCTATCTGCGTCAACCGTATCTGCTTGAACACCGCCGCCCCAAAGAAATACGGCGTCTGATAGAACAACCTCAATATGTCCCACTCCTGTCTCGACGCCACAGGCTCCAACTGGAACGCGTCGCCCACCATCAGCAACTGCTTACCCCCAAACGGCTCACCCCTATGCCCCTTGTTATACGTCCGCAGCACCCTGTCCACAAAGTCCAACACATCCGCCCGCACCATCGACACCTCGTCTATCACTATCAGCTCTATCTCATTGAGCAGCTTTATCTTCTCTTTGTTGAACTTCTGCATCTCCTTCACCGCCCGAGGCGTAGAGAAACGCACATCGTCCAACGCCAGCGGCTCCAACGGTATCTTGAAAAACGAGTGCAACGTCACGCCCCCGGCATTGACCGCCGCAATGCCCGTAGGCGCCAACACCACCGTCTTCTTCTCAATATGCTCAACAATATACCGCAAGAATGTCGACTTGCCCGTCCCCGCACGCCCCGTCATGAAGACCGACGCCGTAGACTCCGACACCAGCCGCCACACATTCTGAAACTCCTTATTGTCAAGCTCTATATCCACGCTTAACGCATTGACGACCTGTACACCCCACGCCCGAACAACGATGACCGCTTGCTCACGTCACGCTTCCCGAAATAATACGTCACATCCACCAATGGCCATATCGCCGCCCCCTTCTCCACACGCTCATAATTGCCAAAACTCGTCAAGAATCCCAACTTCACCCCCAGCCTATACGAGAAGAAATACTCCCCCTCCGCCTGTATCTCCAACGCCCCATGATGCTCAAACGTACCAAAGTGATACGCCATACCCCCATGCAACGCCAGTCTGTCCGTCAACCGCCCATCAGCCCACACTTTAAGCCGCCCCCTAAAACCGCTCCCCACCAACGTCTCTCCCCTATTCGCCAAGAAATGGCGCGGCACTTGCGGCAAATCCTCCGCATCCGAGAAGTTATACCCCCCATACAGCCCCAACCCGCCCGTCACAATGAGGTATACCGACCCGTCACTGCAATTCAGGTCCGTAAACCACGCCCTCGACAGCAACAACTCATGCCCCAACTCAAACACCACCGGTATCTCAGCCTCCTCATGTATAAACCCGTTCAACCCCAACCGCTGCCCTATGCGCATCGCCGGATACGCGTTAGCCACGTTAAACCGCGACGACAAGAACCACCGCTTGTCATACACTTTCCACAACGCCTTGACATACAACGTCGGCCTCGCCACATCCAACGCCACATACGTCGACAGCTCCACACGCTCCGTCATGCCCCACCGCGACGCCGATAGCAGACTCACATTGCCCGCTCCCCTATACACCACGTTAGCCCCCTCCGCATGCCACAATATGTCATCGCGCACCCCAATGAAATCCCTCCTCCTCTGCTCCTTCTTCTCCGCCTTATGCGTGTCTCCCTTTAGCGGATTGTAATAGTACGTGCCATTCTCGGGATTGGTGTCTATCTGACCATAGACCGACACCGACCCCATCAACGCCATCACCATGGCTATGACCCGCGCCACATCTCTTCTCATCCGCTCTCGCCTTTACTATTTCGACACCTTAGCCATCCCCGTATACCTGCTCGCCTTGTTCTTCGGCACGTATATCACCAGCTTCTGCCCTATCCTGATCATGCTGCGCCGTATGTTATTCCAATATATCAGATCATTCACCCGCACCCCAAACTTACGAGCCACCGACCCCGGCACATCACCACTGCGCACCGTATAGACCAGCTTCACCTTCCCATCGGGCGTGCGACCCGCATACATCGCCCCATGCGTGTCCGTAATCTTGACTATCTTGTTGTCGGGGAAATACTTCAGCCTGTCCCGCGCATACACCGAGTCCTCATACGCCGCAAACGAGAATGTGGCGTCCACAGGCAACACCAGGCTATATATCTTACCCTCCACAGCCGGCACCACGTCATGCTTATACTGCGGGTTCAACTGCCGTATCACCTCCGTAGGCACGCCAATCACCGACGTCACCTGGTTGAAGTGCAACGGCTGATACACCATGACCGTGTCCGTAGGCTGTATAGCGTCGCTCTGCGTGGCAAATATGTTATGCTCCTTGGCGTATGTCATGGCGTAGGCTGCGGCAATAAAAGCCGGCACATAACCCCTCGTCTCACGTGGCAGGTTGTAGTATATCTTCCAGAAGTCCTTATGTCCGCCCGACCGCGCTATCGCCCTGTTCACATTGCCTGGCCCGCAGTTATACGCCGCTATCGCCAAATGCCAATCCCCATACATGTTATACAGGTCGCGCAAGAACAACGCCGCCGCCTGGGTAGCCTTGACAGGGTCACGCCGCTCATCCACATAGCTCGTCACGTTCAGCCCATACCTCTTGCCCGTGTAATACATGAACTGCCACAGTCCCGAGGCTCCCACCCTGCTCAACGCGTTAGTGTTTAGCGCGCTCTCTATGATGGCCATATACTTCAACTCCTGCGGCATGCCATTCCTCTCCAGCACCTCCTCAAAGAGTGGGAAATAATAGTCCGCCAACGACAGCATCCTCTGCACCAAGTATCGCCTCTTAACCACATACAGCTCTATGAAACGCCTAACCTGGTCGTTAAACACCATCGGTATAGGCGACATCATAGCCTGAAGCCTGTTCACAAACACCGAGTCTGGCACACCCGCTATGATGCTGTCCGCCACCGCCACACTGTCCGGCACAAAGTCATTGACCACCGGACGTGTACGTGTATACCATGCCGAGATGACGCTGTCCACCTCATGACGTGGCATCTCCGTGTTGAATACTATCGAGTCGGCCTCCGCCTCAAGTATCTCAAGTGAGTCGACCGCCATGTCGTCCTGTGCCGACATGCCCTGTGTAGCCGCCAATGCGATTGTCGTCGCAAGCGCAATAATCTGGAATATGTGTTTCAATTGGTAGTGATTAGATGTTGAATAGTTTTTCCTGCACCATGTCCTTATACGACTTCCCTATCGGCACGTATGGCTCCACGCCGTCTATCTTCAGCTGCGCCCCATATAATGCCTTAACCTTGTCGATGCGCACAATATAGCTCTTATGCACGCGCATAAAGAGGTTCTGCGGCAATGTCTCCTCAAGGTTGCGCAACGACTCCAACGTGATGACCTTCTCGGGCTGCTTGCCATCCTCCGACTTGGTGTATATCGTGACGTACTCCCGCAAGCCCTCGATATACAAGATATCGTCAATACGTATGCGGTGTATCTTATGATCCGCCTTGGCTATCAATACCCCCTGGTTCACGTCCACCTCCACAGGCTGACTCTCCGCCACCTGCGCCACCTGACTTCCCGTCGCCGCCCTCTGCCGCATCTCCCCCACCCTCTGCATTGCCTTACCCACACACTGCATGAAGCGGTCGAACGAGAACGGCTTGAGCAGATAGTCCAGCACGTCAAGCTGATAACTCTCTATGGCATAGTCCGAATACGCCGTGGTGAACACCACAAGGGGGCGCACCGGCAACATCTTCAAGAAGTTCAACCCCGTGATGTCGGGCATCTGTATGTCCAAGAACATCAGGTCCACCCCACCCCCCTGTATTATCGGCAACGCCTCCAAGCCCGACTTGCAACTCGCCACAAGCTCCAGGTTGGGCACCTTCTCTATAAACTCTTTCAGCAGTATCCTCGCGGGAAACTCATCGTCCACTATCAAGCAACGTATCTTACTTTGGCTATCCATACGGCAAATATAATAATGCTATGCGCTAAAAGTATCGATTTTTAAGAACACCCCAAACTCCGTCTCCGTCTTGTCTATCTTCATCTCATACCGCCCCGGATACAAGATATTCAACCTCTTCCGCACATTCTCCACGCCTATGCCCCCCACCACATCCTTGTTTATCGCTATCGGAGGCAACGAGTTACGCACCTCGAACACCAATATAGGCCCCAGCGTTTTGACCGTCACCTGCAACCATCCCTTCTTAGGGTTGTCTATGTTCCCATGCTTGAAACTGTTCTCGATGAACGGTATCAGCAGCATAGGCTCTATCATGAACTCGTCGTTACACCCCGAGGCATCCATGCGTATGTTGAGGTCGGTGTCGGTCTTCAACTTCTGAAACTCTATGAAGTTGTTGATATACTCCACCTCCCTCTTCAACTTCACCTTCTTGTTCTCACTGTCGTAGAGCGTGAAGCGCAACATGTCCGATAGTTTCAATATCATGTCGGGCGTGCGCTCACTCTTGATGATGGACAGGGCGTATATGTTGTTGAGCGCGTTGAAGAGGAAGTGAGGGTTTATCTGCGTCTTCAAGAACTTCATCTCGAACTCTATGTTCTGATGCCTCATGTCTATCTCCCTCATCTTGTTATTCCGCTCACGCAGGTAGAACGAGTAGAGCGAGCTGACAAAGAGCATCCCCACGAGCGGCAACAACCATCGGAACGGTATGTTCAACGAGTCAGGACTTGGCGGCGACACCAGCGACTCCCTCCACGGGTCGAGCAGGCGCATCACGAGCAACGTCAGCACCATGAGTATCACCACCCCCGCCACATAGCGACGATAAAGCCCCCTGAACAAGTAGCGGGGCATCAGTATATGCACATTGACGATGAACGCCGACACGCACACAATGAGCATCTTCACCACCATCGGCAAGAAGTACACCCCGTCCTTGATGAGCGACGGCGCGGCAAAGATGACTGCGAAGCCCACCACTATGGCCACCTCCAGCCACAACCGTCTCGACGTTATAGCTTTGTTATTGAGCATTACGCGTGTGATATCTCTAAATACAAAGAGAACCCCTCGGCCCTCACACGAGGGTATGGAGGGGTTCTCTCTTGATGTGTATAGTATGGCGCGGGCTCCTAATCCCTTCGCCGGTGTGACAGACTAATCGCGCTTCTCACGGAACGCCAGCGGCTCGTATGCCCAAGTCTCGTTATAGAACGTGCCACCTGAGCCAGTGACGGTCATGTCGTTCGACGCTCCCGTGGTGATGTAGCACACGTCACGCTCGCCACGTCCGTCAAGGTCGCCATGCAAAGTGAACGTAACGCTGAATATACGGAATCCGCCCTCGAACTCGCCACGGGGCATCCAGTAATCATACTTGGGGTTATACTCCCATGTCGTCAACGAGCTACCGCTGCTGAGGGTGGTGCCCATGGTGATGTATGCGCGGCAATCGTCCGTGCCATCGTCCATCACGAACGATGATGCGCCATAACGGGCAAGTGTGGTATATGCGTCATCGAAAGTGTCGAACGACTGATCCTTGGCATTACGCAATGTCTGCCACGTGTTGGTCTCGGCATCATAACGCTGGAACGACTGCGTGGCGCCGCCATTGCTACCGCCGAACACATATCCGTAGGCCTTGCCGTCGACATGGCACACGAACGATGTGGCACGCGTACGAGGCACGCCAATGCTCTGCACAGGAGTCCACGTCGTACCGTCGAACTTATAGAAGTCACCAAGGATGTTGTTGTCATAGTCCTCGCCGCAACCCACGTATGCCACATTGTCGATGACGAATGCTGTGGCATAGCGCACCGCGTCGCCAGGATATGTGGGAGCCTTCTCCCACGAGTTGGTCTTAGGATCGTAGCACCAGAAGTCGTTGAGGTAGTTCTCGCCGTCATAACCGAGGCCTACATAACCCTTGCCGTTAATTGAGAAGCCTACGCCACCATTACGTGCCGCAGCCTCACGAGGCATAGATGCCACAGCCACATTGTAAGGCACGTTCTCCTTGTAATATTTCTGCGTCGTGGCAGCCTTAGCCGTATCAGTCTCCGAATAGAGTTTCTCATAACGGGCTGTCCAGCTGGGCTTACCCTCTGAGTTCAACGACACCATATAGAAGTCACGGAAACGCTCCTGCTCCTCCGTCTTATTAGTATTGGCGCCTGTGCCGATGAATGCGCATAGCGTATCGCCTACCTCAATCTGGAAGCACACAGCGCCACCACGTGGCACGCCAGGGAAATAGCTGTAGGTCTGATACCAGTTGCCGTATACCTTCTGCTCTGTCTCACCCTCACAGCCTGCCATAGATGCAGCCAAAGCCACAACACACAGCGACTTGAGAGTGTTAGCGAAAAGTCGTGTCATATAATTCTTAAAAGTTTATTGCAAAGATAAGTAGTTTCAGTGGGTTGGTTGCCGTTTAATCAACGAAAGTGAACCTGTGGCAGATGACTGTGCCGTCTATATCAATTTTAGTCCCTCTCGTTCCACAGCTCATTGGGGATGAAAGCCCACGTGTCGGCATAGAACTTGCCGTTAGAGCCCGACACCGTGAGGTCGCTCGTGCCACCCGTCGTGACGAAGCCTACCTGACGCCACCCCTGGTCGGCTATATCAGCCTCGAGCACGAACGATACGGCGAACTTACGTGGCCCGCCCTCGAACGACGCCTTCTGCACCCAGCGGTCATTGAACGGGTCATACTCCCATGTGAGCTGGCCACTGCCGTTAGGGCCGCCAGTCGTGACGTATGCCCTTGTTTCGTTAGTATTGTCGTTCAGCACGAAGACTGTAGCTCCATAGCCCGCCAACTGGGTATATTGGTCGTCGAATGTCTCTTCGGTAGCGTCACGCAACTGCTCCTTCTGCGTCCAGTCCTGCGCCTGAGGGTCGTAGCACTCCAAGGTCGAAATCTTGCCACCATTAGTGCCGCCATATAGGTACCCCTTGCCGTTGCATACGAAAGCAGATGCCTGTGAGCGTGGCACGGAGCATGACTGCACAGGCTCCCACGTCGTACCATCGAAACGGTAGCAGTCGCCGAGAATGTTATTGTCGGCATCCTCACCACCGCCCACGTAGGCATAGCCATCGAGCACAAAGGCGAAGGCGAAACGTACAGCGTCTCCCATATAAGGCGTCGTCTCCGTCCACGAGTTAGTGGCAGGGTCGTAGCACCAGAAGTCGTTAAGACAGTCCGTGCCGTCAAAGCCAAGACCCACATACCCCTTGTTGTTGAGGGTGAACGCCACGGCACCATTGCGCGGGTGAGCCTTAGACGGCATCGACGCAATGGCCTTGGTGCATGGCACGCCCGCAGCCCTTTCCTCGTCGGACAGACGGTCATAACGCACCGTCTCCTGCAACCCCTCCTTGGTATACGTGAACATATAGAAGTCCGAGAAACGCTCAAACTCCTTCGCATTGGTCATGTTAGCCCCTGTGCCTACGACAGCGCGCAACGTGTCGTCGACAACGATGGAGAACGACACGGCACCACCACGCGGCGTACCAAGGAAATATTTATATGTGTTCCTCCAGTTGCCCTGATGTATGTCGTTATCCTCCTCCTCGCATGCCGTGAACGAGAACGCCGCGGCGGCAAGAGTCAAGACTGTCAGGGTTTTAGCGAAAGGCCTAATCATATATGTCAGAATCTTCAGTAAGGTGTAATAATCGGGATTGGTTAATCGAACTTAGAGCGCAGGAACCATGTCTCACGGATGTTCAGAGCGAGCCTGAAGTTATTGAACTTCTCCTTAATCATGCCATTGGCGAGTGTGCCACGCCTCTGATGCTCATACGAGATGGTTATGGCGTTGCGTGAGCGGCCAAGGGGGACTGTCAAGCCGAGAGAGAATCCCTTTTGCAGGAGGTTCACCGAGTGCAGGTCGAGATAGTCGAGACCATAGAATCCGCCCACACGATAGCGCATACGCTTATAGAACGGGTCTTCGGGCTTGCCAGGCGAATATTGCAAGCCACCCGAAATGGTATACGTGTCGCGGAACGATACGCTCTCCTTGAACTTAGTGTTCTCTATGTCGCCCCACTCGCTGATCTTATACTCCACCGTGCCGAGAAGCTTATGACGCTCGTAGGTGAAGCCTGCCCCATACGAGCGAGGTATGTAGAAGCGGTTAGGCGTGGAGTCGTCATTCTCAAGCTCCTGTATGCTGTTGTATATCGTCTGGTCGTACGAGGTGTGCAGCCAAATCTTAGGGGAGTAGACAGCACCAAAGCGGAAGTTGTTGTCACCGATATTGAAGTCGAACTGCGTGCCGAGCTCCCAATAGATGTTGTTGACGGCGTAGTTGCGCTTATTATAGATATCCTCACCACCGATACTCTCCGAGAAGCAAGCCTTCTCAAGGTGCTCTATGTTACCCCACAGAACCGAGAAGTTGCCACCTATCGTCCAATGGTTGAAGAGCGTGAAGGCCGCATTGATGAAGGCTTGCGACAGACCACCGCTACCGCTATGCTCGTTGGTATACTGCTGGTCGGTGCCGACTATAGTCTTTGTCTCGTTCATCTTGTAGCCCACGGTGGAATAGGGGGCGTAGCCTATCGCCATGGCGAGCCACTTACGTCCGCGGAAGCCCATCGTGATACCGTCGATATTGGCGGAGTAAATTGAGGCGTGCTCATTATAGCCGCTACGCTCGTTGGCATAGAAGCCGCGGAACTGGAAGTTGAAGTAGAAGGTGAGGCTGTCGAGTTTGGCGATGCCCGCCGGATTGGATATGTTGACCCACTCGTTAGGCGCAAGGGCGATGCTTGAATGCCCAAGAGCCGCGGCTGCGGCATCCTCCTTAGGAGTAATCACGCCGACACCATACATAGAGTAGGGCGACGAGGTGCTATTTTGCGCAATGGCCACGGCATACGCGGCAAGGGCGCACGAGAGGGCGAGTAGACGTCTAACGTTCTTCACGGTCGAAGTTGTAGAATGTTACCTCGAGCACCGAGCGATGCAGGTCTACACCGTGCCCGTTGAATATCATAAAGTTATAGTTTGTAGGCTCCATGCCAGTGCCCCACGTCAGGACGAGTCCATTGTTCTCGTCGACAAGGTCCTTCGAGAGTATCGTGTTGATATAGTAGGTTATATCGGCATAGTAGTACATCTCGGAGCGGTCGAAAGCATCATATACAAGTGTGGAGTGCACATTGCCGCCCGCCGAGTTTATGACACTGTTGGTTATGACGTTGCCCTTGTTCACCTCATGGAGATAGAATGTCGTGGGTATACGGTTCTTGTCGTAGCTGCCCACCTTGGGATAGAGTTTCAAGACAGCCTTGACTATATGCTGATACTTGCTGAGGTTCTTTAGGCTCTCGATAGACGGGAAGTTAACACGGGTGTAGTAGCCCAGACCCTCGTACATAACAGACTGGAGGTCGGCCGAATCCTCTGCCACCTGCACATAGCGGTGATAGAGCGTCTCGGGCGAGAAAGGCTCATCGGCACCCTCGTTCCACACGTTGTTGAACTGCAAGTTAGCACCCGTCATCTTGAACTGCCTCTCGACCTTGACTGCCTGGAAGCCACGTATATGGCTGTGGAGGCATATCATAGTGGAGTCGGCATAGAAACCGAGCAAGGCCTGGACATCGTCGGACGAGGATATCTTGATGCCCTTCATGAACTTGTCGTAGTTCTGCTCCACGTCCTTAGTGCTCAGGTTAACCTGCGACTTGATGAACTCCACAAGGTGCTGACCGAAAGTATCGTTAAGGCGGAAACGCAGACGAGGGCGCGAGTGTGGACGAGGTTTGAACACGAACGAGCCGAGCAACGAGTCGGCTGGGAACGAGCGCACGTTATAGAAGTCCGACTCATTCTCGTCGGCGAACTCCAACTTCTGCGCAAGGCACTCCACGCGTATCTCGAACGGCTGGATAGTGTCACGGTCTTGTGCGCACTCAAACTGGCCAGTATGCTTCAGCACGATGGTGCACGAGTCGTATATCTCCTTCTGGTTACCGTTCCAACCATAATACGCCGCCGTGGCACCTGGGAGCTTAGGCTCATCAAGGCGCAAGTAGGACTCGGAGCATATGGTGCCTATGGCCTGCTTCTGCGCACGTCCCACCCATACCCTGTTCTGACTTGAGGTCAAGACAGAGTCCAGACGGAAAGTCGACAGCTCGAGAGCCGTGGTCGACGTCATCTCGGCATAACTGTTGCTCTTGATGGTAGAGTCGCTAAGATGCAGATCCTCGTCACTGCACGCAGCCACGAGGGCAAGAAGGAGAGTCAGTATGGCAACGTATGGCGCAGCACCCGTGTGTTTGCTGTTGCCCTGACCATTAGAGATGTTGAGAGTCATTCGTGTGTCGGGAATAGACATTTCATTTCAGACTACAAAGAAACAAAAAACGCCCCAAACAGCCACAAGGAAATCAACGAAAGTGGGGAATGGCACGACGAAGGGCACATCTGCCCCTAAGAAAGGAGGCTTGCACGAGGCGCCCAAATAGCACGCCATAGACGGGCGGACATAAAAAAACAGGGTAGCCACGCGAGTCCGTTGACTTCAGCTACCCTGCACCAATTCAAACACATCTATGAAAAAAGTACTATCTGCTTCTCGCTTTGGTATCTTGCCCAAGGCATGCCACTTCGGTATGACATGGTGCGCCATTACGTGCCGCGGCGTGAGTGCCGGGACATATCTGGACTGGAAGAAAGACAAGATGTGAGGGGGCTTGGCGACAAGGAAGTTGTGATGCTCGACCCAATCACGTCCCAAATATAAAGAACATTTCGCAAAGAGTGTCATATTTTGCTAAATGGAAATAGCGAAAATGAACGCTAAATGGCTAATTTATAAAGACTCTAAGTGTGGTATGCACAGTTCGGAACAAGATAAGAGAATTACGGGACAAAAGGAGCATAGGACGAAGCAGCCTCGGAGAGGGCAAAAGAACCCAACACGGATTGGCGTAAAAACGATATATACACAAGAAAACCCCTCGCCTCGATTGGAGACAAGGGGTATATGGATAAGCGGAAACCGCTATTAGTTGCGCGAGTAGTTGGGAGCCTCCTGCGTGATGGCGACATCATGCGGGTGACTCTCGTTCATGCCACTTGCCGTGATGCGCACGAACTTGGCATTATGAAGTGCCTCGATGTCCTTCGCGCCACAGTAGCCCATGCCCGAACGTATGCCACCGAGTAGCTGATACACCACCTCATAGAGCGAACCCTTATATGGCACACGTGCCGATATGCCCTCTGGCACAAGTTTCTTGACATCGTTCTCGTTATCCTGGAAGTAACGATCCTTCGAGCCATGCTGCATAGCCTCAAGAGAGCCCATGCCACGATAGGCCTTGAACTTACGACCATTGAAGATGATGGTCTCACCGGGCGACTCCTCCACACCGGCGAACAATCCACCCGCCATGGTGCAACTTGCGCCGGCGGCGAGAGCCTTGACGAAGTCACCAGAATAGCGCAAGCCACCGTCACCAATGATGGGCACATCGTTGTAGCCAGCCTTACGCAGGGCGGTATATACCTCGTAGATGGCGGAGAGCTGAGGATAGCCCACGCCGGCTATGATACGCGTGGTGCAAATAGAGCCAGGGCCTATGCCGACCTTCACCGCGTCGGCACCAGCCTCAGCGAGAGCCACGGCAGCCTCACCAGTGCATATATTGCCCACCACGATGTCGAGGTTAGAGTAGCGTGCGCGCGCCTTCTTGAGAACCTCAATGACGCCACGTGAATGACCATGGGCAGTGTCGATGACGATAGCGTCGACATTAGCGTCAACAAGCGCATCGATACGCTCGAAAGTATTAGACGTGACACCCACGCCGCCTGCCACACGAAGGCGACCCTTGTCGTCCTTGCAGGCCATGGGCTTATCCTTAGCCTTGGTGATGTCCTTATAGGTCACGAGACCCACGAGCTTGCCGTCGTTGTCGACCACTGGAAGTTTCTCAATCTTGTAGTGCTGGAGTATCTCGGCAGCCTCCTTGAGGTCGGTCTTCTGGTTCGTGGTGATAAGGTTGTCCTTCGTCATGACGTACGATATGGGCTTCTCCATATCGGTCTCGAAGCGGAGGTCGCGGTTGGTGACGATGCCGACGAGCTTGCTGTTCTCATCGACCACGGGTATGCCGCCAATCTTATACTCCTTCATCATGTCGAGAGCATCGCCCACGGTGCGACGATGGTTGATAGATACAGGGTCGTAGATCATGCCATTCTCGGCACGCTTGACTGTTTCGACTTGACGGGCCTGCTGCTCGATGGTCATATTCTTGTGTATGACGCCGATACCGCCTT
>CAZPPW010000008.1:31917-41904 GCA_964588595.1 uncultured Marinilabiliaceae bacterium | reverse complement strand
TTTTCCCCACTACCCATTAAAAAATCGCCACCCCCGCACGGAGATGGCGACCATAATCGTATTTACACCCTACTTCTTGCCTATCTTCTTCAAGTCCTTCTCCAGCAACGCGTCGGGAGCCTTCAACGATATATTGTGGTAATCGAAATAATATATCTGCGAGTCGTCAGCACCCATCAGCATCTTATAGCACCGCGTCTTGCGGTTATTCTCTGGACCCACCTTGTGCAATATCACCACATCCGATTCCTTATTCTCCAACGCCTCGCGCACCTCGCTCTCATTGACCAGACGGAAGTTATAGGGGTAGACCTTGCGTATCGCGCCTTCTGTCTGTATCGACTTCTCGAGGTCGCTCTTCACCAGGTATAACGTCTTCGATGCCAGCGACTGGCTGTTCTTGTTGTACATCAGCAATGGGGTCTCGCTAATCAGTGACGGGTTGGCACGCATGGTTTCCACATGCTTCAGTATGAATCGTATGAACGCTGGCAGCTTGTAGACCCACTTTTGGTCGGTGGCCGACTTATATGCCAATGGCACTGAGATGAGGTCGGGCATGTCCTTGAGGCGTGTGCGGGGCTTGCCCATCAGGAGGCTCAGATAGACATACTCCGCCTTGAGCTTATCGTCCGGGTATGTCACTGTCGTGGTCAGCAGGAATGAGTATTGGGGGTCGCTGCGCTTCTTCTCGAAGTCGGAGCGTGAGATGTAGCCCACCTCGGTAGGCCAGTTGCCGTCGAGGTCCTCCTTGATGGCGAGGTTGAAGTCGGAGAACATGTTGTCGTCGAGCACCACGAGCGTCTTCGACTTGTAGAAGTTTTCATAGTCTTGTGCATTCGGTGTGCACTGCTGGGCGTGCGTCGACGATAGGCATGCCCCGATGGCCGCGATGGCCAATAGTAGTCGTTTCATGATGTTTTCTGTTTAGACAGTTATGGTTTACGTATTCAGAGTGCTAATTGTTCATTGCCCCGAGCCCTCGCCGCCCTTCTTGCGGCGGTGGAATATCTTGTCCCAATACTTGCGGAACAGTTGCCTGAACGAGTCAAACTCCTCCTGGAATGATATGCCTACGCCCTGTGTCGTGGGCGATGTCTCATATATCACGTCATTATTGGCGTGCGTATATGCCTTAGCCTTTATTGTCCCTTGACGGTTCAGGCTAACCTCGAAGTCGAAGTCGCCCACGAACGACCCGTCATTGGTTGACGATGTTGAGGCGTCTCGACCATATCCTATGTTGCCGCTCATCACTATCTTACCATCCAACGCCTGAGTTGCCATAGATACGCCATACTCCTCATTTGTCACCTCATCGCCCGGTCTATAATTCACGCCCACGTTTATGTTCTTGTCGTTCTGACTTATCACGCTGCTGAACTTGTTGCTGAGTGTCTCGAACGCCATGGTGCTGAGGTAGCTCGTGCCTTGACTTGAGCTTTGGCTCGAAGCGTCCTGCGAGGTATAGAACTTGTTGGCCATTAGTAGTGAGAACGCCTGCCTGTTCATCTCCTCTTGCGTGTTCACATACTGGTCGAATGCGTATTGACTTGTGTTCTGTGACGAGGGTATCTCGATGTCAAATCGCACGTCCGGGTTCTTCAACTTGTTGGTCAATATGAGGTTACAGTTCACGGGTACACGACGTTTCAAGTCCGACGATGTCTCATCCCCGCTATTAGCCACAAGGTCATACAGTGACGCGTTGGCCTTATACGTGGCCGTGATGTCGAGTGTGGCATCGTATGGCCCGCCGTTCCAGGTTATAGTGCCGCCACGGTTCACGGTGAACTCCTTCGTTATGATGTTCTCATAGGAGAAGTTGTTCTTGCCGTTCTCTATCTCATAGTCGCCCTGCATTGTCAACTCGCCTGTGCGGCTTATGTCTACGGTTATCTGACCTCTGCCGTGTCCCACAAGCTCGTTCTCTATCTGCTGGTTCACTATCAGCACGCCCATCTTGGCGTCGGGGGTTACGCCTATATTGAGCCTTGCTGTCAGTCCCTTGCCAGTCTTTGTGTTGCTCACCTCCTCCTCGTCGTGTCGTTTGATGCGTATCGAACTCTGCTCCCCAAGCTCCGACTTGGCCGATGGCACGACCATGAATGTCGACCCGGCCTCCGAGCGTGCGTCTATGCCGATATGTATGGCGTCGGTAGGGCCTGTCACGCGCATCTGTCCTGTGCCAATGACTGTGCCGTAATACGAGGGGCTCTCCCTGGCCGTGGTTTTGAGCAGTAGTGCCGAGTCGGTGTCGAAAGTCAAGTCATAACGCAGGTTTGAGAACATATCATGGGCTATATCACCACTGAATATGGCTCGTCCGCCCCTGTCGTCTGTAAACCGTATGTTCAGGAAGTCGAGTGATGTGGGGGATATCGTGAGTGAGTCATTGCGGTCAATATGATACGTCACGTTGGTCTGCATCACGCGGAAATAGTTGTCATCGTTCATCTGCAACCTTGAGTCGAGTGCCAAGTCCGACAGCGGCCCATGTAGCCGCAACTTGCCACTCGTTGTGCCACGCCAATGGTCGATGCATGCGTCGAGGTAGAAGTTCAGGAAGCCCGTCGACAGACTGTCTATGTCGAATTTCAAGTCCATATACGACTTGGCAAAGTCTATCGGCCCGGTAGCTACCGCACGTGGCACTCTGCCCGTCACTATCGATAGCCCCACCATGGTCTTGGTGTCGTCGGGCGACGACGTGGCGGTCAACTCCAGTTTCTCAAGGTCGTCGCCGTTGACTATCAGCGAGTCTATGCTGGCGCTGAGCGACACCTTGCTGCTACCCAACATGGCGCATACGTCAGCTCGCCCATACAGGTCGCCCGCAAGGCTATACTTGGTGCTGGGGGGCAAATAGTTCTCCAAGACTATCTCATTGGCTGCCACGTGCAGAGTGTCCTCTGGCGAGTCGGATATGGTGCCCCATGCCTCAAGCCAATGGTCTCCATCCTTGAGGCGGAAATTGTCCACACTGACCCGCCCATCATCATAATCGATATGGCACGAGTCCAGCACGCATATCTCTTTGCCCAAGGTCAACAGTGTATTGCCCAATGTGGCCGTAGCTAACACTTTGCCACCCTCATCACGTGTCGCCACGGTGCTGATGTTCAGGCTGTCGCAACTTATCGCCCCATACCCCAAGCCTGTGATGGCATCCAGATGTATATGTCCATTGTCGATTGTGCTGATAGCGTGTAGGTTATGCGCCCTGACACCATACGTCTCCACGCTCTCGATATCCGCTTCCGCCCATGCCCTTCCCGCATCCACGCCTCCGCTAAGCGTAAGGGTGTCCGTCACGATGATGTCGGGGAAGAACATGGCGGCTATCGTGCCCAACTTATTGACCGTCAACATAAACTCCGCATTCCCTACGTCATTGGGCATAGTGCCGCCGACTATCGACTTTAGGTCAGCCGTGCTAATGTTCGATGTGCCATGTCCCTTGGCGATGTCTGACTTGATGTCGAGGGTGTGCATGCCCTCATTGTCAGTGCTGAGAGCGGCGTTCAGGTCGGCAAAGCGCAACGTATCCTGCCTATTGCAGAGGGCGAAGTCCACAATGTGCAGGTCGGCTATGCTCTCTTTCCATGCCTCTGTGCGCAGTTTGAACGATGTGAACGCATTGTCCGTGAATGTATCAAACAGCTTGCCTATGCGCAACGTGTCGGCCTGCATAGTCAACGAGGCGTAAGGCGTCACCCCCGTCTCATACTCGCCTATCGCCCGCAATCGGCCATACTCCTGATTCTCGAGGTCTATTTTGCCCCCATAGTTATTACCACCGCCTCCTCCGTCAAAGCTGAACTTCGGTATGTCTTTGCCATATACTCTCAGAGAGTCCATCTCGCCCGATGCCGTTACGGAGCTCAATTTCCACTTATGGGCGTAACCACCAAATCTGACGTTTCCTAAGGCTCTCTCTACGATGCCTTTGCACCATGCCCCGGGATGAAGATTCCAATCAGCGTCGCCCTCAAATCCTACTCTCTCCCAACTCTCAATATTGTGCACCTTGCCCTTTACGGTTGCGCTACCCACCTCACTGCCCACCCTCATGTCCATCTCACCCTCCCCACTGTCCATGTTCACATACACATTGCCCGCCACATCAAGCTCCTCACCTATGCCTTCCTTCACGCCCAAGTCGCTCATCTCCACACGCCCATTGCCCGACAAGTTAACCCACGACAACCACATATCTTTACCCCAATCTACCACCCCGCTACCCCTTGCATCCACGTATGATGTCTCTCCAAGAGTCAACTTCAACCTCCTGATTTCCATCATTCCCTCATCCAGCGTAGCACTAACTGATACCCCACAATGCTCCTCCAACTTCCACCCCATGCTCATCCACCGCTCACCCGCCAACATCACACTCGGTATCTCAACCACGCCATGATTTATGCCCAAGCTATCCCACGTCACCTCCACAGTGTCTATCACCGCATAACTCTCGCCCACGCTCATCCTCCCCATCCCCAGGCACAATGTGTCACCCCTCATTCTCAACTCACCACTGACACTGCACAGCGCATCGTCAAACGCCGACACCCTGCCCGATAGGTTCCTCACCCTCACCCCCTTGCTCTCCTCATCCCACACAATGTCATCCCCTCTAATCACTACATCCCTCACCTTGAACTCCCTGCTGCCTCCCAACTCGCACATCACCAACCCCTCCGTGACCCTGAACTCCCCTACACTCACACCCATGCCGCCCTCTTCCGCTGTCTCACCCTCACCCCCTAAACTTGTTATATTGACCCTCCCGTCAGCCAACTCCCTAACCCTCACCGTCACGCTGTCTATCTTCACCACATCCAATCCCAACCTGCCTCCTAACAGCTCGCTCCAGCTCACATCCGCCACGGCACGTCCCACACCAACCATCACCTCACCCTCGGCATCATCCACCTCAACATCACACACTTCGACAGTCGAGAAAGGGAAATATCGCACCGACTCCACGCATACCCCCACGCCCATGCTCTCCGACAGCCAGTCGCCCACTATGCCACCCGCCCAACGCTGCACCGGACGCAGCTGCACAAGCACAATGCCGGTTACGACGATAAACATCACTGCTATCACCGTGACCCATAATACTGTAATAATCTTTTTGCTATATTTGCCCATTATTTTCCAGACAGGTGCCACACCGTCGGCTCACTCGCCCTGGGATTTAGGCAAAAGTAGCCAAAAATGCTCGTTCCACACCCTTGGCAACCGCATTTAACTACTCCCCCTCTCCCACTCCCGACACCACGCACCACCCAAAAGATTACAATGTCTACTATCATACTCGGCATAGAGTCGTCATGCGACGACACCTCCGCGGCTGTTCTCGCCGACGGAAGGGTTCTCTCAAACGTCACGGCAAGCCAAGCCGTGCACCTTCGCTATGGCGGCGTGGTGCCAGAACTCGCCAGCCGTGCCCACGAGCAGAATATCATACCGGTGGTCGATAAGGCTCTCGCTGATGCCAACGTCTCACCCGACGACCTCTCGGCGGTAGCCTTCACACGCGGTCCAGGCCTTATGGGTTCCCTCCTCGTCGGTGTCTCCTTCGCCAAAGGTTTCGCCATGGCTCTCGGCAAGCCTATCATCGATGTCAACCATCTTCAGGCTCACGTCTCGGCTCACTTCATAGTCGAAGATGACAAGCCCCTGCCACAATTCCCCTTCCTATGCCTTCTCGTCTCGGGCGGCAATAGCCAAATCCTGCTCGTCAAGGACTATATGGACATGGAGATTATCGGTCAGACCATCGACGATGCGGCAGGCGAGGCGTTCGATAAGTGCGCCAAGGTGATGGGGCTCGGCTATCCGGGTGGCCCAGTGATAAATAAACTCGCCAATATAGGCAACCCTAAAGCTTTCTCTTTCGCCCGTCCTCATGTCGGCGGCTACGACTACAGCTTTAGCGGACTCAAGACTTCATTCCTCTACACCCTCCGCGATGAGCTCAAGAAAGACCCCGACTTCATCGAGAAGAACAAGGAGGATCTCTGTGCGTCGCTCCAGCATACCGTCGTGGACATACTCATGAAGAATCTTGTGCGTGCGGCTGTCGACCTTGGCATAACGACTGTGGCTGTGGCGGGTGGCGTATCGGCTAATAGTGGATTGCGCGATGCCTTTGTCAAGTTGCACGAGAGCCGCGGGTGGAATGTCTTTATCCCCAAGTTCGCCTACACCACCGACAATGCCGCGATGGTGGCCTCGGCTGGCTATCGCAAGTGGCAACGCAATATGTTCACATCCCTCGACGCTGCTCCCTTTGCGCGCACCGTCGTCTAACGTGTACTAACCAACACTATGATGCACAACCCTAAACATCGTCTCGCCCCGCGCTACATCATGACACGTGTAGGAGGGGAGGCTGTCGTCGCCCCGGTCTGCGACTCTACCGCCGACATGGGTCAGATTATGAGCCTCAATGCCACAGGTGCGGACATACTCGAGGCCATACAGAAGGGTCTCACTCAACAAGAGATCGTCGACCAGATGGTTGCAAGCAACCCTAACACCGACAAGGATGTCATTAGTGAGTCGGTGGCGAAGTTCATCTCCCAAATGATTGACATGGGTCTCATCGAGCTCTCGTCCGATGACGATGATGTCTAACTTTATCTCCTTTCGCACGTCGCGCAGGCGCTAACCTTTTTACACACGTCTATCTATGCCAATGCCCTATCCTGATAATGAGACGATGAGCGTCACGGTGGCCGACCTTAGGTTCGACTTCTTTGCCATAGGCACGCACTTCGCCGAACTCAGCTTCGGCGGCTTCGGCTCAGCCTCCCCATCTCGCGACTGGCAACCCGCGCCAACCGACATTATTATCGTCGAGTTGCGCAAGGCCTTTAATATACAGCCTGATACCGAATATAAGGAGCAATTCTACTCGCCAGCCAACGTGGCCGAGCAACACGATTATGCCGCCAACTGGACATTGCAAATCCTCGCCGATGGCACAGAGGTCATAACGACAATGTTCTTGCAAGGCCCTATAAAGGCCGCACAAGTGCGTTTCAACAACACACGCGCACAGATGTACGTGGAGCCGGAAGTGCCGCATACGCGAGCCATGCCGCCCTACGTGTTCCCCCTCTTTAACCTCTTCCTCTCGCGTGTCCTGCTGCGCCGTGGTGGTTTCCTAATCCACTCGTCTGTGGTGTGCATGGGCATAGGCAAAGGTCTCTTGTTCACAGCCCCATCGGGCACGGGCAAGACCACCATAGCCAACCTCTTCGCCAACCTGTCGCGCTCCGTGGTCATAAATGACGATATGGTGGCCATACGCCCGCCCAAACGTGAGGGGGGACAACCACGGGCATACAACATACCGACGTACAGATATAAGCAGAAGCCGGCCTCTACGACGCTCAAGGCTGCCTTTGCCTTGTCGCAAGCCGACCATAACATTCTGCTCCCTATCACATCGCCGTCGCAAATTGTCGCTGAGTTGCTTGCCAACACAGTGCAGCAGCCTATCAACGCGTGGAATTGCGACACCATAGCCCGCAACGTGTGGCAGTGCTTCGGGAGCATACACTCCTACCGGCTGGCTTTTGAGCCGTCGGGCGAGGTGGTGAAGATGGTTCGCAAACTCGTGGCAGAGTTGTCGCGTCCTCCACGTCGCCGCTCTGCCATCAACAATGACCAATGACCGAGGTGCGGCACACCATTCCCGAGTGTGACAAGCGTACCGCCCTAATCCTTGCGGCTCTGCACTCGGGGCTCAGCGTGCGCATCAAAGTGACGGGCTTCAGCATGTCGCCATCCATACTCCCAGACTCGTGGATTATAGTCCGTCCTCTCCGCAAGTCGGAGATTCCCGCTGTGGGTGCGGTGGTTCTTGTGCGCACTGACGGCTTCGCCCATGCCGACACGCATTTCATAGCGCACCGTGTGCTCACCGCCACAGCCGATTACGTCACCACTCAGGGCGACTCTAACCTCGTGCCCGACCCTACGTCCCCAGCATCTGACATTCTTGGCATCGTCACCTGCCGTTTCATTAATGGCCGTGGGTGTGCCATGCACAATACCCTTTGGCGACGGTGGATGGTGCGACATCCCAAGGCATCGCATCGTGTCAACAACATCATAGCACGCGTCATGCGCCGTCTTGCGCCGCGACGGAAGGAGGTTGAGGGGTGATGTCTACCGCGTCGGTACTTGTGCAATCGTTGCGTCTTGTGTGGCGTTCCTCGCCACGGCTTGCCGTGCTTCAGGCGGTTATCGTGGCAATGCGTGCCGCTTTGCCGCTCATCGTCTTGTGGTCTATGGGCGCACTTGTCGATGCCACGCTTGAGGCGTTCCCCCTCTTACAGTCTTCGCTCACGGCAGGGTTGCGTGCGATAGCCATGCCGCTATCCGTCTTTGGCGTGGCAATGTTTGGCAACTATGCCGTGGCGTCTATCGCGGACATCGTCTCGGAGCATCTTGCAGAGAATATACGCCTACGTGTCGCCTCGCTCACTCACGACCAGATGTCGCGCTTGAGCTACCAGACGTTGCAAAGCCCGCAGTTTCAGACGGAGGCGTTTCGTGCCATATCTGGCTCGACGGAGCGGCCTGTGCGTATCTTTTTCGCCGCCCTGTCGCTTCTGCAATCGGCACTGACATTCATGGTCTTGGCTGTGTGGATGATGGGCGTGGCATGGTGGTTGCCCCTGCTTGCCCTCGTGGCTGGCGCGCCAATCCTCGTGGCACGGCTATGGTCGTCGCGTCAATCGTATGACCTCTACAAGGCGCAGACGGTCAATGAGCGCAAGATGCACTACTATAACCGTGTGCTCACGCACCACACTTTCGCCCCCGAGTTGCGCTTGTTCTCTATTGCGCAATACTTCCGTACAGCCTTTGCTAATGCCCGCGCAGCCGTTGTAGCCCCACGCCTTGCCTTGTCGCGACGTGCCGCGGTGGCGCAGATTATAGCGTCGGCATTGTCGACCATCGTGCTGCTTGCGCTGTTTGTCGGTGTGATAGCCCTGCTTGCCTCGACTGGGGGGTCGATAGGCCGGCTTGCCATGTGCCTGATGACCATACGGCGAGCCGAGAGCGCGGTGGCTGATGCGGCGCACCGTTCCGTGTCGCTCCATAGTCAGGGGCTATATGTGCGCTCGCTGTTCGAGTTTCTCAATATGCGTGAGCCGGCGCACGTGGTGGCACATTTCCCCGCCTCATTCACGGCGATAAACGTCGAGGGAGTCTCGTTCCGATACCCGGGGTCTGACCGTCAGGCGGTCAGCGGTGTCTCGTTCACTGTATGGCGCGGTCAGGTGGTGGGCATAGCCGGGCCTAACGGCTGTGGCAAATCGACCCTTGCCAAGATGCTCTGCGGGCTGCTACGCCCTGATGCTGGGACGGTCAGCGTTGACAGCACCCCTATTGCCGATATTCCGCCCGATGAGCTGTCGGCGCATATAACAGCCGTGTTTCAAGATTTCAGGCTCTATAACGCCCCTGCCGATGCGAATATACACTTTGGCGACTACCTGCACCCCCTCGACAACACGCGCCTGCATGAGGCTGCCGCGTATGCCGATATGGACGCCCTAATATCCTCACTTCCACACGCCTACAATACGCAACTCGGCTCTGACTTCCCAGGCTCGGAGATGTTCAGCCGTGGCGAGTGGCAACGTCTTGCCCTGGCGCGCGCCCTATATTCTCGTGCCGACATACTCATACTTGACGAGGCCGCCTCATCGCTCGACCCTGCCGCACGTCAGACCCTGCACCGCAATATCAATAGACTGAGGGAGGAGCGGAAGACGGTAATACTTATTTCACATTCTGCGGAGACGCTGTCGATGGCTGATGTTATCGTGCGGCTGGATGCTTGACGGCGGGGGGCGTGAGATGATGTGGGCGGAAGGGGTTGCGACAGTGGGTTAAGGAATGATGTGAGACGCCGCGGGCGGATGTCTCTACATGTACAGTTGTTGCCACTGC
>CAZPPW010000008.1:0-31817 GCA_964588595.1 uncultured Marinilabiliaceae bacterium | reverse complement strand
GTATGATTTTGTGGAGGATTATTTGAGGAGAACTTCCGACCCTATATTGAGGTGGTATAGAGACCATAGATAAGGGTGCGTGGGGCGTGTGTTTGGTTATTATTGAAGAAATGGGAGGAGGGGGTATTCGTCACTCGCACGGTTGAAAAATGGGGGATGGGAGAGGGCGTAAATGGGGGATGATTTGGAGAGTGAGGGAGGATTTGGGGAATAAACATCGGCTGGAATGGGCGTGATTTTTGGTTATTATTAAAGGAAACGGGAAATGGGGTGATTGGGGAGCGCACGACTGAATTATGGGCGGTGTGGGAGGGTAGGATTGTGGAATATTTGTAGGAAAGGTGTGAAATTGGCGGATAGACATGGGCGGAAAATTGCATTTGTTGTTTTACGAGAGAGCGGGAATGAGTCGCGGAGCATCGGTGGAGCATCCGCGGAGCATAGTTGGAGCATCCTTGGAGCATACATGGAGCATACAAGGAGCATATATGGGGGTTTTGGGAGGGGGTGGCATGGCCATACATAAAAGCCCCCTGGAAGAGATGGACTCCTCCGGGGGGCAACTCTAACCAATTATCACCTATCTTACTATCACTTTGCGTCCATTACTGACGTAGAGCCCGGGGGTGGTCATTGAGGATACCCTGACGCCGGCTATGGTGTATATAGCCGATTGCTCGGTAGGGGTAGCGGCATTGTTGACCTCTCGCAAGGCTGTCTGGTCGTCATTGCTGATATATTTCTCGAAGAACGCCATATACTCGCTCTTCCATGTTGACGATGTGGCGTGGCCGAGGAAGGAGTTTATGACGTATTGCTTGTCGGCGGCCGCCACCTTGGTGAGCAACGCGTAGGGGGCGAGGTTAGTCCTGGCGGGGTCGGTGGCGTCTTGCAAGCTGAAGGACGTAATCACTGGGCAAGAGATATGCTCTGAGAAGTTCATGACGTCGTAGTAGGAGTTGAACTCATTCATCTGCTCGGTGGTCCAGCCCAGGTTCTCTTTGGCTGCCAAGAAGTTGGCACGTGGCCAGTTGACTATCCTCATGCCCTCCTCGAAGTCGGCATGACCTGTGATGGAGGGTGCGATGGCCTTGAATGCGCCAGTCAGGCCGGCTGCCACGTAGGTGAAGCATCCGCCTTGGCTGCCACCTACGGCGAAGAGGTTGTTGGAGTCGACCTTGTCGCGGCTCTTCAGGAAGTCCACTGCACGCACACAGTCGAGGTATGCGCCGCGGTAGTAGTGCTGTGTCTTGTCGCCCCAACCGTAGGAGTAGTAGTCGGTCTTGCCGGTAGACTCGTTGCGGCCGTAGACGTTGTCGCTGAGATAGGGGTCGCGGTTGTTGAGCATCTGCCCGCGGGTGGAGAGGATAAATTCGCAGTAGTTCTCGTTGTCGTCGGCGTCCATGCACCATGGGGTGCTTGAGCCACCGTCGGTGCCTTGGAAGTGCAGAATCGTGGGGTAGGAGCCCTCGTTGACTGGCTCGGCGTAGTAGCCTCGGATTGTCACGGGGTCGCCGTCGGCGGTGTCGGCGGTTGACTTCATGCTCACGAGGTATATCTTGCGCTTGGTGGTGCTTTTGTCGGTGAGTTCTTCCATGCTCACTTCCATATCCACGGCTGCGAGGTCTTCCTTGGCGGCGTCCCAGTAGCTCCAGAAGTCGTCTTTTGCTGTCGAGGCGTACGCTATGTTGTCGATGTCGTAGCCGATGTTGTATGTGCAAATCTCGTTGCCGTCGACGAGGGCGGTCATCTTGTAGAATCCTGGCTCGGTGAGTTGAGAGAACTCTATCGCTACGCTCTTTGTCTCGCCCGAAGCTATGGTCACGTCTTGGGTGTAGGTTTGGGCCACGTCTCTTGTCTCGGTGTCAGTGTCGACCATATCGTTGCTTATCAGCACCTTGTATGGCACGGTCACGTCGATAGTCTCGACGTTGGTCATGGTCATTGTCAGGCGTGGTGTCTCGTTGTTCTTCCAAGCCTTGATGTCGGAGTCGGTGATTTGGCAGAATATGTTGTACTGCTTAGTGGGGTCGATTATGTCTACTGAGGTCAGTGTGTATGCGTTGCCGCTTACACGTAGGCCATTGGTCTGTATCAGGGATACCATGTCGTCGGTCAGCGTGTACTCGTAGTATGTGCCGCCGTTGAATGTGGTGTTCTTGACGTCGGTAAATGCCGTCCATCCTGCCAGTATGCGTCCTGTAGCCGTAGCCACGCCGAGGCCGGTGTAGCTGACGCGGACTTTCATGCCTGCCTCAAGCCACGTCAGGTCGCTTGCCGCTATAAGCTCGCTATGGTTGCTCCCTGTGACCCAGCTTATAGCGACGGGGTCGCCGCTCCACACGTTAGTTATGGCGTTGCCTTTGTTCTCGGAGTCGCCCACTGCCACTTTGTGCGACAACGTGACATCGCTGAGCACGTAGCCCACGCCCTTAACTATCAGGCCATTGCTCTGAAGTTCGGTGAGCATAGAGGAGGTGATTGTCAGCTTGTATGTGGTGGGTGCCTCGGTGAATTTATGGGTCTCGCTGTCGGCGAGCACGCTCCATGAGCCGTTATTGAGCATCATCATGGGGTTCGTCATGCCCTCTATCAGTGAGGGTACGCTGAACCAGAGTTCGTCTCCCTCGGCGGCGAGAGTGAACTTCTCGGCGGGCAATGTCAGGTACACCTTCCAGCCCTCGTCGTTGAACGATAGGGAGCCGTTCCAGATGCTGAGGTTCACGTTGGTATACTCTGTCTGCAGATGGTCCTCGAAGAATGCCAGACACTCCGAGTACCATGTGGAAGTCGTCTCGTGCTTGCACTCCGAGTTTATGACGTACTCTTTCTCGGTGCTTGCCATGTTGTTGTATGCCGCCATGCCGGTGTGTGGGGGGCATACGGGGTCTTGCAAGCCTATGGCGGTCTTGACGGGGCATGTCACCTTGGTGGCGAGGTTCTTTGTGTCGAAATAGGAGAGGAAGGTGTACATGGCCTCGTCGGTCATGTTGTTTGCCGACTGTTGCTTTAGTGCCACAGATCGCGGCCATGCGCCGACCTTGAAATAATCTACGAAGTCGCCCATGAACTGAATTGAGGGGGCTATCGCGTTGATACGGTCGTCCAGTGCGGCACCAGCTATCGTCAATGCACCTCCTTGGCTGCCGCCCATCATGAATATGTTGGACTGCTGCGCCTTCTCTCGTGAGGCTATGAAGTCGATGCTGCGCACAACGTCCATATATGCCCCGCGGTAGTAGTATTTGTCTTTGTCGCCGAAGTTATAGGCGAACCAGTCGCCATATATGTTCGTGTTGGGAGTTCTGTTGTTGATTATCTGGCCTCGTACGGAGACGTTCAGCTCAATCCATTCGGGGTTGCTGTCGCCATTGGGGCAGAAGTTGAGAGCGTCGATGGAGGTGTCGCTGTCGTATCCGTTTTGGGTGATAATGACGGGGTATGTGCCGTCGGCGACGGGCTCGGCGTAGTATGCGTGTATTGTGACGGGGTTGCCGTCGCCGTCGTCTATCGAGTTCATCTCGACGAGGTATACGTTTCTCTTCGAGGTGCTCTTGTCGTCAATCTTAGTGAGGGTGTAGTTGGGCTCTATGGCGGCCAGGGCGGTCTTGGCGTTGGCCCAGAACGTGTCGAAGTCTGACTGAGCGTCGGCTGGGGATGAGATACCCGTGGCGTTGTATCCTATGTTGAAGTCCTTCACTTCCTCGTAGTTTGCGGAGACTGTGGCGTGATAGAATCCTGCCGTGAGGGTGGGCAGTGTGACTGTGGCGGTTGTGGTCTCGCCACCGCCTACGGTGACCTCCTCGGTGACTGTGGCCACGTCCTCGTAGGCGTCGGTCCTTATTGTCACCTCGACGTTCACTGTGGTGGACTTGCTCTCAAGGCTCTGGAGGTCAACCCTTATCACGGGGGTCTCGGTCTTGTCCCATGCCTTGATGTCGGCCTTGTTGACTGTGGCTGTTATGAGAGGCAGCTGTGTGGGGTCGAGCAAATCGACCTCTGTCAAAGTGTAGCCTATGCCCGTCACTTGGCATCCGTTGGTTTGGAGCTCGGTGAGCATATCGGTTGTTATGGTGTATTCAAACTCGGTGCTTGAGAGGCTAATGTATTCCGTGGCGTCGGGCATACTGCCCCAGGCGTTTGTCGCGATGTGGGCTTGCGCCCCTATCTTGAGGTTGCTGAAGTGGAACCTCAGTTTCTGCCCTACTGCCGCGTTGGCGAATATCGTGCTGTTCAAGGTTTGCCAGCTCTTGTTTGCCCCGGTTGTCCAGTCGATGGCGTTACTGCCGCTCCAAATCACGGTCACGGGGTTGCCCTTCTCGACATCGCTCAGCTCCACTTTCTTCACCACGTCGATACTCGTGGCCGTATAAGAGCAGCCGCCTACCACGAGACCTGAGGTCTTTAGTTCTGTGGCAATGTCGTCGGTGATGGTCAATGTGTATTCTGTGGCGTCGGAATCCAACGTCGTTATGGCGGTGCCGGTCAATAGAGGCCATCCGCTTGATGCTGCCTTAAGTGCTATCTTGGCGCCTGAGGAGGCCACGTCGCTCAGTGTGACGCTGAGAGTCTCGCCGGCCACAATGTCGGTAAACGACGAGGCCGACACTTTGACGTAGCCTTTCCAGGCGGCGGTCATCTCTTGCGACCCGCTCCAGATGTTCGTCTTGACATCTACCGTTGTCGCCCATCCGCACGTGGCCACCAGCCAGGTGCAGATGCATAGTAGTATTCTGTATCGTTTCATATCGATAATGTTTTATATGCGTTTGCCACAAAGTTGACGAGCAACGTCCAAACCGACCCTCCTCATTTCGGCATAACACCTCCCGATATCGACAATACACATTTTGGCGCGTCAAATACACATTTTGGCACATCATATCCGCCCCATATATGCCCATGAGCATCCCCATCGTCGCCTCTCGCCATCCCCGTTTCAACTTTTTTCTCTACCTTAGAAACTCAATCATAGAGCCCACGCACATGCAGCGCCCCCTCGTATATCTCCTTCGAATCGTCCTAACGCTCCTATTGCTGGCGCCTGTGCAAGCGTCGGCGCAATATCATTTCCGCACACTCAACTCTGACGACGGGCTGCTGTCGAACCTTGTCCGCACGGTGGTGCGCGACAAAGAAGGCTACACGTGGATAGGGTCGCGGGCGGGGCTGCAACGATTTGACGGCTATACGCTCAAGTCGTATCTCGTAGGCGACCAACATCCTGACGTCACCGCCATTGCCCAGGACGGCAACGGGTGCTTGTGGGTGACGACCTACGGCGACAGGGCGTTGCTCTATGACGCGCGGCACGACAGTCTGACCACGAACATCTCGCCCTACCTCAACTCACTTGGCATACACCTGCCTGACAGACCTGAGCGTGTGTTAGTAGACGAAGAAGGTGAGCTTTGGCTCATTGGCGGCGGGCGGCTGCACTATTTCTCATTCTCAGCGCATAGCCTATACTCTATACCGTTGCCGGACTCGATAGGCGTAGCACGCTTGTCGTGCCGGGCTGGGGCGGCCTTCGTGGCATCAGCGCGGGGGGATATTTACCATGTCAGCCCTGCCATGGCGCGCATCAGGTTTGTAGCCGCACTACCCTCGATGCCGCAGGAGCCATTCTCGACATACCTTGACACGCACAACTCGCTATACCTATATGGGCGGTACCTGCCCACGCTGTATAAGCTCAACACGCAAACCCTGGACCTTGACTCCCTCCACATAGCCAACGTCACCGCCATCACTGAAGACCATGCGGGGGCATTGTGGGTTGGCACCAATAGCGACGGCATAACGATAGTGCGCCCCTCGCAGACGCTGACGCGCGTCACGGTCGACTCTCCCGACTCATATCCACTGCCCTCGAACCATATCAATTCCCTCTTCATAGACGACCAGGATATAGTCTGGGTGGGCACATCGAAGGTTGGCGTGGCTTATTCGCACCTTGGCAGTGCGGCCATATCGTGCCTCGGCACGCCGTTTAAGGAGGATATCGCTTTCTTCCAGACGGACGCGCTTGGGCATCTGTGGGTGGGCTATGACGGTGCGGGCCTGCTGATGCTCGACTCGGCTATGAACGCGACGAGGCATTACACCACGGGCAACAGCGCGTTGCAATCGAACCTCGTCATAACAGCCATGGCCGATGTTGACAACACGATACTGCTTGGCACATACGGCGGGGGTGTATACCGTATGGCGCCAAACGCGCAGCCACGGCGTATATTCCGAGAGAACCGCATATTCGACTACGTTCGGCGCATTGCACGCGACAAGGAGGGCAACCTATGGATAGCCACTGTGAAGGACGGTCTTGTGCGCATTGCCCCCAATGACAGCCTCACGATATACAACTGCGACAACTCGCCGATGCGGACGAACGCCATAACCGACATGGCGGTCAGCGCGCGTGACAGCACCATCTACGTGGGCACGTCGACGGGGCTGTGCATTGTCGACACGGCAGGCGGCATCTCACTTGCGGAGCATGTCGACTCACTCGGCAACGACCTTGGCAGGCTCAATATCTCCACACTATGCGTTGATGCGTACGCCAACCTATATTTGTGCACGCCCGGCGGGCTGCTTGTGTATGACCATGACCTGCGGTTGCTACGCTCGTTTGGTGACGCGGACGGCATGGCGCGCCCCCTTGGCATAGTCACCGACCGGAACGGCTCTGTGTGGCTCACCAATAGCCAGGGCATAACGGCAATATCCGTGGCGTGCGACAGCGCCAGGCATTTCTCGTTCCGCACTAACAGGCTTATCGCTGAAGATGGGCTTGCCGATGTCGCGTTCTGCTCCAAAGCCATCTGTTGCCTGCCGCAGGGCGATATACTTGCGGGTGGCGTGGGGCGGATGGTGCATATATCACCTCAAGCCACGCCCCCGCTGTCGGCGCATAAGGTATACTTCACGTCGGCGCAAATAGCGGGGCGGGAAGTCGTGCCATACGACACCTTACGCCTCGAGCACTCTGACGACATTGCGCTAAGCCTCTCGACACTCAACTTCGTGCGCGCGGCAAAGCCCTTGTTTTTGTTTCGCATAGGCGACACTGAGTGGCGGCAAGTGGCGGCAAACGTTATCCACCTATATAACCTCGGCAGTGGCAACAACCTGCTACAAGTCAAAGTATTAGACCAGAATGCCCAAAATGCGCACGTCGCATCGCTTCTACTTGTCGTTGCGCCACCCTTCTACTTGTCGCCCTACGCCATTGCGCTGTATCTCATTGTAATTCTCGCTATCGTCGTCATCATACTCCGGCATCGTCACGCCAACCAGCCGACCCCTGTCGCATCGCCGACAGACGCAGATTTCGTGGCACGCGCCACAGAGGCCGTGGAGGCGCGGATAGACAATCAGGAGTTCTCGGTCGAGGACCTTGCCCAGGCACTATGCATGAGCCGTAGCGCGCTGTATAAACGGCTACTTGCCGCGACGGGCAAGGCGCCCCTTGACTTCATACGCTCCATACGTCTGCAACGTGCCGTGAGACTGTTGGAAGACCCCAATCTGTCGATCTCGGAGGTTGCCTGGAGGGTTGGGTTGTCGCCACGGCAGTTCTCCAGGCTCTTCAAGGAGGCGTATGGGTATCCGCCATCGCAGGGAGGGCATAGGGGGAGCGCACGGGGGTAGGGAGGGTGTTTTGGTTATTATCGAAGGAAACGCGAGGTGGGGGTATTCGTCACACTTACGGTTGAAAAGTGGGGGATTGGAGAGGGTGTAGGAGTGGGGTAGATTTGGAGAATGGCTGTGGAATTGTGGAAAAATCAGGGTTGTGGGGAATTTTTGGAATCTCACGAGGAAACGGGAAAGCGTCGTGATGCTTCGGGCATGCTTCATTTATGCTTCGTTGAATAATCATTGTAGGAGTTTGGTAGGAGTTTTGGAGGAGTTGGGAGGGTGAATAGGGCTAATGTCATTCATGGGCACTGCATCTCGGCTAAAAAAACTTTCGTTTGCAATACGTGTTACAACCGGGTTAATTGTCATAGGCGTAAAAGGACAGAATGTCAGGGTGGCACTTCCCCCTGCGCCACTCGCAACATAACGACTCACGGATCATGGAATTCATATTCGAACTCTTCGCAGAGATGCTCGCCACGGACGACACTCAGCAACCACAAGCCATAACCCCCGCCCCACAGACGGACGACGCCATCGTAGAGGAGCAGGCTACGGACATACAGCCTGTCAACATCTTCAATGTCGTCAACTTCCATTAGCGCACGACAATGGCCAGAATTAACGACATAGACGAGCAGACCCTTGACGACATCCTCCGTGATGCCGGCGCGCTCAAGCGGGCGTTGCGCATCGACAGTCGGAGGGATGCGGCATGGCAAGCCGTCGAGCAACGTATATCCCCAGCCAAACACACATCGCCGGTCCGCATGCTGCTTCGTATAGCGGCTGTGCTTATCCCGGTCGCTTTCGTGGCACTCTTCCTTGTTCAGCGTGCCACGACTGCGGACACTTTCCACTATGCCACGACCACTCAGGCTGACACGTTCCTGCTTCCCGATGGTTCTCAGGTGGTTCTTGGTAAGGGTTCTCAGCTTGCCTTCGTCAACGGTTCTGACTCGCGTGACGCTTCGCTCCAGGGCATAGCGTTATTCGACGTGCGACATGACGAGGATTGCCCGTTCACCGTCAGTGCCGGTGATGCCACGGTGCGGGTTCTTGGTACTACTTTCTCGGTGGAGCATTGGGCTGATGAAGACCGTGTGCGTACACGTGTCAAGCAGGGACATGTGGCTGTGTCGGCTCTCAGTCAGTCTGTCAGCCTACTTGCGGGCGAGGAGGCTACATTCTCGCATGGCACTCTCACTAAGATGCGTTCGGCGACGCCTGTTGTGTCGGTCGACTCGCGTGAGATGGTGTTTCATGCGGCATCGCTCCAGCAGGTGTTGCAAGAGCTTATGACGTGCTATCATGGTGAGCTCAAGGGCGTGAGGATGAACTGTCGGCCAGACAGCACCCTCATCACCACGTCGTTCAAGGACCAGTCGCTCGCCTCTGTTGTTGAGGAGCTCAATATGCACTTCGACAAAAATCTATCCTTACGCAATGGTTATCTGACGATATCTGATTAACTTAGACCTCAAACGTGGGGCCTCACAGATATCGATGACAGATATACATGGTGATTTGTTTGAAAGGCGCCAACCCTGGTGCCTTTTTTCGTTGTGCATACTCTTATGCGCAATGCTCGTGCTCTGTCTGGTGCCTGTCGATGCACTTGCGCAGCGTCGTGACGATATTCTGCGCCAACGTCTCACCATTGCTACCCCATTTGTCGGCTCACCGGACTCGCTCGTCGCGCTTATATCACGCAAGTCGGGCGTGAATATTGCCTACTCGTCGCGTGTCACTCATCGGCGTGAGGTGCGTCTTCGTGCCGGGTCGTACTCTGTTGGGCAGTGTCTTGATGTCGCCTTCGCACGGTTTAACGTCTACTATGTTTGCCGTGACAGTAAGGTTGTCGTGGCGTCGGACAGTGTCAAGTCTCGCACCATAAGCGGGTTCTGCCGTGATGCGCTGACTGGTGAGGCATTGATAGGCGCATACGTCGTTGATACCATCCTGCACCGTGCCACTGCCACGAACGAATATGGGTTCTTCAGCATATCAGTACCCACGGGGCGGGTGCCCCTCCGTGGCTCATACGTGGGGTATAATCCTAAGACCATCTCCCTCAGCCTGCGCCAAGACTCGCTAATTGAGCTGCGCCTGCAACCTCGTATCCTGCTGCCTACGGTCAACGTCCGCGCACCTCTTGAGCAGGAGGCCGATATAGCACGTACGGGGGTCATATCACTCCCTATGGAGCAGGTGCGCTCTATGCCGACACTTATGGGGGAGTCTGACATCACACGCGCTCTCCAGCAGACACCGGGTGTGCAGAGTGGTTCTGAGGGTTTTGGTGGTATGAGTGTGCGTGGCGGGGGGCAGGATCAGAATATGGTCTACCTTGACGATGCGCCCCTATATAACGCCAACCACATGCTCGGATTGTTCTCCGTGTTCAATTCGGAGGCTATAAGTCAGTCCACATTGCTCAAGAGCGGCTTCCCGGCACGCTATGGTGGTCGTATGTCGAGCGTGCTTGATGTCAAGACACTCGATGGTGATATGGAGCATTTTGAGGGTGATGGCAATATTGGTCTCGTGGCGTCGTCGCTCCTCGTTCAGGGTCCTATGCGCCGTGGCAGGTCCAGCTACCTGTTTTCGGCACGTCGTTCATACTTCGACGTTATACTCTATCAGTTGCAGAATGACGACAACCGCTATTCTTACATGTTCTATGACTTCCATGCTAAGCTCAACTGGCAGTTCTCGCAGCGTGACCGTCTGCGCCTTAGTCTCTTTTATAGCCGTGACCGCCTATCTGACGACTCTAATATGTCTAACGTCACGCTCGACTATGGGGACGACACGCCGCGCTTGCTGACGACCTCTGACGAGACGCAATCCAAATGGGGTACCGCCCTTGGCTCTTTGCGATGGAGCCACGTATTCGGGTCAAAAGTATTCACCAATACCACCCTTTGGTACTCGCAATATCTCTTCCGTAACAGTCAACGCTATGGCGTGGGCTCCACGTCCATGTCGCGGGGGTATCTTGGTAACAGCTATTCCAATGGTATTGCCGATATGGGGTTGCGTTGCGATGTCAGCATCTACCCCTCGTTGCCGCCCCTTGGTAAGATTCGTCTCGGCGCATGGATAGCCTACCGTGTCTATAACCCTATGCTCACCCTATACTCCCCCACGCCTGACTCGCAGGACGTATATGACGCCTCTGATGGCTCCTCGTCCAGCTCCAGTGCCAGCGACAATACGGATATACGCCGTCTTGAATACCATGCCTATCTCGAAGACAGGTGGCATCGTGGTCCACTCTACCTCATGGCAGGTGTACATTTAACCTTCGAGAGCCGCGACAACGACTCGCCGTATTTCGTTGCCGAGCCCCGGTTACTTGCCGCATGGCGTGCCTCACGTCACTTGAAACTTAAACTTGGCGGTTCGCTGACATCCCAAAACACCTATCAGATGAGGATTATGAACGTTGCCACTCCTGCCGACTTCTGGCTACCCGTGCCAAAGAACGTCGGTTCGCAACGCACATGGCAGTTGTCGTTCGCATCCGAGATAAACATCTCGCCCGACTTCTCGCTCGTCATAGAGGCTTACAACAAGTGGATGGTCAAATCTGCCACATATAGCAACCTATCCACCTACGATATTCTCCAAAACCATAATTGGGACGACCTCTACACCTCGGGTCACGGTTATGCCCGGGGCATAGAGTTCTTCCTGCACCGGCGCAAAGGCCGTATCTCGGGATGGGCGGGCTATGCGCTCTCCAAGGCACGCACTCAATATGCCGACATCAACAATGGCGACTTCTTTCCGGCAGACAACGACCGCCTGCACTCCATACAACTATTCGGCATGGTCAAGATATCCGACCGTGCTGACATATCCGCCAACTGGAGCTACGGCACTGGCGCGCCCTTCTCCCTCCCCACACAGCACTACAGCATGCCCTCCTCGGATGCCACATACGCCGTGCCGGCACGACGCAACGCCATGCGCCTCCCCGCCGCGCACCAGCTCAACCTCGGCTGCAACATCAAGTTCGGCAACTCCCGCACTGGCAGCGTCTTGAGTTTCGGAGTATACAACGCGTACGGGCGGAAAAACCCGATGTTCGTATATTGGCGGCCCTCCGACGACTCTGACATACCCGCCTATTCCCTCAAGCAGTTCAGCCTAATAGCCTTCCCATGTCCCTACATCAAATACTCCATTCACTTTTAGTCATCCCTCTTCTTGCGCTCCTCACCTCATGCGAGAGCGACGCCACGGGCATATTCGTCTCTGGCGGGCAGCAAACGGCCATACTATCGTGCATAATAAGCCAGGACGACGACATCACCGTCCACGTCTATGGCTCCGCCTCATACTCCGACACGGCACGTCTCACCATAATCGACGGCGTGACGGTCACCGCCACTATCGACGGCGCAGTACGGCAGTTCGCCTATATGCCCGAAGGGCAAACCAGCGTCACCCTCCCGCCCATGACCCTCGAACCCGACGAGACTATCACCATATCCGCCCGCGCCCCATCCATAGCTGGCGAGGTCTATGGCTCTACGCAAGTCATGCCACAGACGCGTGTGGAACGCCTCGACACCCTATCGCTCGATGACAGCCAGACGCTGCGCCTCACAGCCTACCTGCGCGACAGCACAGAGACAGACGACTTCTACCAACTTGAGGTCGGCATCCGCTCATGGACTAACGCCGACTCATCATACACCACCATCAACTGCCAGTATCTCAGCACGGCATTCGTCAGCACCACCTCATCCCTTGCCGCGTCGGTGCGCTCACTCGGCATATTTGACGACACCCGGCTCCAGACGCTACCCAACGGACTCTCGCCCGTCACCCTCACCGTCTCGTGGCCAGACATACGGCTTGCGCAATGGGCGGCAGACAGTGCCGCACTTATCGTCACCCTCCATCACATCTCACAAGACTACTACACCTTCCTTCAGACCTCCACGCAGACCCAAAACTACCTCTTCCTCCCTATATTCTCTACATCCTCCGTACATACCAATGTCAGTGGCGGTCTTGGGCTTGTCGGCTCATCTACCGCCCATTCCCTGTCTCTCGTCCTGCCAGCAGACACGATTCCAAGTGATAGCACTGCCGTGCGTTTGTAGTTAGTTGTGGAGGAGGTGGTGAGTGAATTTTGGTTATACTTAAAGGGAATGTGAGGAGGGGGTATTCGTCACACTCACGACCGAAAAATGGGCGATGCGGGAGGTTGGCGTGTTGGTGAAATTTGTAGGAAAGGTGTGGAATTGGTGGAAAATCGGGGTTGAGGGAAATTTTTGGAATCTCACGAGGAAACGGGAACGAGTCGTGATGCTTCGGGCATGCTTCATTTATGCTTCATTGAATAATCGTTGTAGGAGTTTGGTAGGAGTTTTGGAGGAGTTGGGGATGGGGTGTTGCTTCCTAATCTGCGGTTCTTGCCCTGCCAAGAAAATCATCTTCACTCTCAACTTCACCATATAGCGACTATCTTTGCATATCCCTACAACGCTGGCATATACAACTCAAACATACTAAGATACCATGGATGCTTCCTCGTCTCACCACCCCCTCCTAATCGTCGGGTCTGGGCCGGCAGGTTACACTGCCGCCATCTATGCCGCCCGCGCAGGACGCAAACCGCTCCTCATTGACGGTCTCCTACAAGGCGGGCAACTCACGCAAACCACGCAAATAGAGAACTTCCCAGGCTTTCCCAATGGGCGCATGGGCTTCGACCTTATGCAAGATATGCGTGACCAGGCTCTCCGATTCGGCACAGAGATGCGCATGGGACAAGTTGTCTCCTCCGACCTATCCAACCATCCGTTGCAAGTCACCCTTGACGACGGCTCCACCCTCACTGCCGATGCCCTGATTATCGCCACTGGTGCCTCACCTCGCTACCTGGGGCTGCCCGATGAGCAGAAATACGCCGGGGCTGGAGTCTCAGCCTGCGCCACGTGCGACGGGTTCTTCTACCGTGGCAAGGATGTCGCCGTGGTAGGTGGTGGCGACACTGCCGCCGAAGAAGCGCTGTATCTCGCCAGCCTTGCCCGCAAGGTATATATGATAGTCCGCCGAGATGTCCTTAGGGCGTCGCAAGTGATGCAAGAGAGGCTAAGCCAAACGCCAAACATCGAGATTCTCTATCGCCATGAGACACTCGCCCTCCAAGGAGACGGCAAAGTCGAGAGCGCGATGCTCATCAATAACGCCACTGGCGCACACGAGACAATATCCATACAAGGCTTCTTCCTTGCCATAGGGCACGTGCCCAACACCCTCGCATTCCCTGAGGTAGCCACCGATGGTCAGGGCTATATCAGTGTCGCAGACCGTGGCCAACATACTAATATCGAGGGTGTATTTGCCGCAGGCGATGTCTGCGACCCCACGTACCGCCAAGCCGTCACAGCTGCCGCGTCAGGGTGTCGTGCCGCCCTCGATGCCGAGCGCTATCTCGCTGAGAGAGGGCTCTAATCCTCCTTCTGCCGCACCACTGCCACACGCTTCTTGCCATTCATACGGATGTCGAGAGGGCGTGGCGCACGCATCTGGCGGAAATATGTCGTGCTACGCACCAGCTCCAAACCGCGTATAGCCTCCCAGTTGATGAAATCCACACTGCTCCCATCCTGCACCGACAGGTAACCTATGTTCATCGACGTCACATTGTGGAAGAAGTGCGACCCCAACGATGAGTCCAACGGGAACCCAGGCAGGCTCATCTCCACGATAAGTTTGGCGTTAGATATCTCGGACCATTGCACAGGTATCCCTATGAACTTGTCCCGCGTTCCCCAGCGTCCCGGGCCTATCAGCACATAACGTCGGTTTTCCTTCATCATCAGGTCGTTCAGGTAGCCTATCTCACGCGCCATCTGTTCTGTCTGCATCTTGTCGAACGTCTCGGGGTCGGCGTATATGATGTCCGTGATGTCATCTGGGTTGCCGTTGCCAAGGCTCTGCGTGGTATACAGTATCGCATCCTGACGATCCTCTGGTGGCGTGACCTCTACGCTATCTCCTCGTAAGTCTGTTATGATAGGCTTCATCTGGAGCAGGTAGAATGACGGTACGCCTTTCTCATCCTCCTCAAGATCCACCGCCCACTCTATCTCAACAGGTGTGCCGAACGCATCCTTAGCCGTAGTGAGCACCACCGACAATAGCCGTGGCAACGGTATGTAGTCATATTTCAGTATATCCGCGAAGTTCACCACACGTGGCCCATACGACCGTAATCCTGGCTCTATGGTGTCATTCTGCGGGTTATATACCGAGGCGCAATGTCTCAGCGTCCCATGCTTCTCGGCGTCCAGTATGTCCAACGTCTTCAGTGGCGCATTCTCGCCATCATGCACGTAGTCCAAGTTCTTCTTGCTCAGATCCACAGCCAAGAAATCCACCTGCGTGTTTCGCACCATGTCCTGTATCGACATAGTGTCCACCGCTGGCCATACGGGCGAGAACCGGAACGCCTTGCTCCCTCCAACCACGTAATAACCCAGTCCAAAGCCTGCCACGGCAAATCCTTCCTCTGGCAACATGTGCGCCACAGGATAGTAGTTGAAACTCTGCGCCGTGCCACTCACATGGGGGTAATAATACCCGTCATACTCATTTCCCACAAGAACCTGTATAACCACCGCCATCTGCTCCTTCTCGATATTCACCTTCGCACTCTGGAAATACGCACGGCTCGTAGGCGAGTATATCGATGAGTAGACCATCTTTATCGCCTGAGCCACAGCTGCCGCATTCTCCTCTGCTGTGTCAGCGTTATTGGGCACGAGGTACGTGTCAAACACTCCTGCAAATGGCTGGTTGAGTGAGTCCTCCGACAGGGAGCTTGACCTCACTGCCAACGGCCGCCTTACCTGCGAGCAGAACCTCCTTAGCCTCTTCATAAGTTTGTCCGACAGTGGTGATGCGTCGAACCTCTCCCTAAGTTCCTCGTAGGGTGGATTACTCATAGCGTATGGCATAAGCTCCTTCCGTGCCATGAACTCCGCAAACTCGTCCGTCCCCACTATCGCCGTGATGGGTATGCGCAAGTTTATCTTACCATCGAACTCTGCCGTGTCCATGTTCTGTATCAGAGTGTTGATGAACGCCAGTCCCCTGCCTTTTCCACCAAGTTTGCCAGATGACAGCATGATGATGTTCTTCTCGTCTGGCACATCCACCTCGTCATAGTCCAGTTTCTTGCCACGTCTGCGGTCGTCACGATACTCATCCATCAGCCGTATCACCTCCGCCCGAAACTCCTCGGGGTCGTCATAGTCTGACAATGATATAGCGTGCAATGTCCTTGCCAAGGGTATCTCACCGCGACTCATCAACCACGACGATATTCTGTATCCTCGGCATTGCAACTTCAACTTGTCACTCGGTATGTTTCGGAACACCGTTTCAAACTCACGTATCCCTCGTGCCTGTGCCACTGGTTTGCCATCCTTATTACGGAACTGGAAGTCACCAAATCCAAGCCTGCTGGTCAAGAAGTTATTCAAGTCGGCAGTCAACGTGTCCGAATCCTTATCCAGGAACGTCACGCCAAGCTCATTGGCCAATGCCCTGTTATCCGCCACTGCGCTCTGCAATATCGTAGGCAGCTGTGGCAACTTGCCTTTAAGAGTCTTCAAAAGCGTATACCCCGCCCTATCATCCATCTTTCCGCCACGTTCAAACTCCACATCCGAAATGACGCACAGCAGATAGTCACGATACCTCTCGATGATATACATCGCATCCTCATAGTTACGCGCATGCAATATCTTCGGACGTTGCCTCATCTTCGACACACGGTTTATCTCATTGCGGTCGTCCTCCTGAAGCAACTTCTGCACCTGTCCAAACACCGTCGAGAACAATATCCGCAGATACTTCGAGTAATACTCCGGTGAATCCTCCACCAGCAATATTACCCTCACAAGTCCTATTCGTGTGTCGTCCACCACGTTCACCGCATCCTCCGTCGATTTCACTATCGAGAATATCACATCCGAATTACCGCCCCACACAAACACCTTATCCACCGACGGCCACAACGCCGCCTTACGTTCCACCTGCTTCACACTGCTCCGCTGACTCGCAAGCAGATACACTGGAATATCGGGCTGTCGGGTCTTGATCTCCTTGCTCAACTGCATCGGGGTGTCCATGTCAATACCCACCATCAGCAACGCCATGTCAAACCGAGTTGTCTTCATCAACTCCAACGCCTCCTCCGGCGACGCCACACCCGTGATTCGCGGCAACGAGAACAAACTATACTGGTATATTTCGCCCATGAACTGCTCAAAGAAGCTGTCATCATTCTCAAGCGTAAAGGCGTCATACAATGTCGCAACGAAGAGTATGTTGTGTATCTTGTACTTCATCATGTCCAAATACACATACCTATCCAGCACCTGCTTATTGAAGAACAGCTGCAACGGTTTCTTATCCGTAGTCAACGCCTTGCGGAAATCCTCACTCACTGATGTCCCTTTCTCCCTCGGCCTCATAGCGTATATATCACGTCCCCTGAAACTGTCTATGAACCCGCACACCAGCTTCGCCACAACCGTCACCATGCGTCTCTGATCCTGCGTGAACTCCAACTTCCCATCCAAGGCCGCCACCACCACGCGACCTTTCCTGTCGTCTATCGTCACAAAGTCCGCCGCTATGAAGTTAGGCGATGGCGTATACGAGTCCGACCTGAACTGCATATCAGCATAGTCTATCACGGCCGTAGCCTTATCACCAAACGCACGTGGCAAGATGCCCGCCACCTGCTGCAACGTGTCATGACGTGGCAATCCAAGTCCTACAAGTTCCGACACGGCGTCTATACATGCGAGGGGAGATAATGGAGCGTTATGAGTGTCCATAAGGATGACGTTTTCTGTTCTTTTTGAACATAAAGATAGCAATACCCCCATTAACCTCCCCACCTACACACAACAAAAAAGGGGAGGCAACAGCTGTCACCTCCCCTCCTATGGGATTATTTCCTACTCTGTCGGACTATTTCTTGCTTGCGTAACGCTCATTGAGTGCCTTCACAACGTCCTCTGTTATGTCTATCGCAGGCACAGAGTAAAGCACAATGTCGTTCGACAAGTTGTTATTCAAGATAAGCTGATATTTACCGGCAGCGTACTCCTTCAAGAAGTTCGACACAGTGTCACGCAACTCAGTCGTCAACCGTGCCTGCTCCTGCATCAAATCCTGGCTCAACTGCTGATTCAGGATCTGAAGGTTACGCTCCTGCTCCTGAAGGCGGTTCTGCTCCTTCTGAGCACGTTCCACAGATAGAAAACCATTATTCTGCACCTTGCGCTGGAACTCTGCCAAATCCTGATTGAATGTCCTGAGTTTCTCGTTATAGTTAGTCCGAGAATCTTCAGCCTTGCTGTTGAGCTGCTCCGATATCTTGATGGCATAGTCATACTTGCTCAAAAGAGTATCCGTATTGACAAAAGCAATGCTGAAAGATGAATCATTTGCTGCGACAGCACTCGTGCTGGCACCCTGAGGATTTTGGCAAGAAGTGAGCATTACCGCCACAAAGGCGATGGCGCAAAAAAACTGTCTCATTTTTTATGCTCTATGGATGATTTTGTAGTTTGTAGTGACGTCTCGCATGCGCAAGAACGTGTGGTTTGGGATTTGAAACATCAGAGACACGTATAACTTCACTTAGAAACAACGCAAACGTGCGCGCATTACAAAGCACACGGCATCCCCTACGGTTTCGGTTGACAAAGATAGCCCTTTATTTTGAATTACACGCCCTAAAATAAGCCACCCGAAGAAAAAGCCACTTTTACAGCACCTCCAGCTTCACTTTGTCTATCGTAGCATGACCCGCCTGCTCTATTGTCATTTTGAACTTCTCTATCGTCACCACATCTCCTTGAGCTGGTATCGATTTCTTCTCTCTCAATATCAACCCAGCAAGCGTATCATAGTCGTCCGACGTGGGCAATCCCAAGCCGAACTTCTCATTGATGTCATCCACCTCCGCCCTACCGGAGAACATATATGTGTGCTCATCCAGCTTCGTCTCTACCACGTCATCCTCATCGTGCTCATCGTTTATTTCCCCAAATATCTCCTCCAGTACATCTTCCAGTGTTATCACACCCGACGTGCCACCAAACTCATCCACCACGATAGCTATGCTCTTATGCTGGCTTGTGAACTGTTTCAGTAGCAAGTTCGCACGCATCGTCTCCGGCACCACCGCTATCGGCGACATCATCTCCGTGATATTCTTTGCCCCCTTGAACATCTCACTCACATGCACATACCCTATGATGTTATCAAACGAGCCTCTATACACCAGTATCTTTGAATAGCGCGATTCCATAAACTTCTCATACAGATGCTCCACAGTGTCCGTCACCGATATCGCCACCATGTCCGTACGCGGCACGTAGCAATCCCTCACCTTTATCTTCGAGAAGTCGAGCGTGTTGCGCATCAGCTTAGCCTCCAAACTCACGTCAGGCGCACTCTCCGTCGCCGATTCCGCCTGTTTAGTCACAAGGTCATCAAAGTCAACCCTACCAGGTATTATAGCCACCGCATCGTCAGGAGTCGGCGACCGCAATATATACCGTATGAAAAACGTAGCCGACTTCTGCATTATCACGCTCACAGGATAAAAGATGATATAGAAGAAATACAACGGCACAGCAAACACATACAACATCGTCGATGGGTTTATCTGTATCAAGCTTTTGGGTAAAAATTCCCCTGTCACAATCACTATTATCGTCGATAAAATCGTCTGTACCAGCAACGTCAAGGTGTCCGAACTGAAGAATGACGACAATGTCGGTCCCACAGTGTCCGAAAACACCAAGCCAAACACTACCATCGTGACGTTATTGCCTACCAATATCGTTGCTATCAGCATCGAAGGCTTGGCGTAAAACACATCCAACATCTTTGCAAGTCGTGGATGCTTCGACCGCTTTATCTCTATAAGCAACTTGTTCGACGACAAGAACGCCATCTCACTGCCCGAATAGAAGGCAGAGAGTATCAACATCGAGACAAGTATGAGTATATTACCAACCAATAGGGATGTCATCATGTATATGTGTTTATGAATTAGTCGTTTGTTCCGTCACGCTCATGCACGAGGCGAGTATGTCGTCCACCAGAGCCCGCAAGTCCGCAAGGGTCGGCACGTCCTTTATCACCATCACAAGTTTCTCCTTTACTTGCTTCAACTGAGCCTTTCGCGGATGCCCTTGTATCCAGTTGATTATCGATGAGAACACTGGAGACTGATAGAATGCTGAGTTTTGATCCTGCACAAAATAGAACGTCACCTGACCATTCTTCAGCAAGGTCCGCTCTATGCCCAACCGCTGCGCCCTGATGCGTATCTTCACCACCTCAAGCAGCTCCGCCGATTGCTTGGGCATCTCACCGAACCTATCCACCAGCTGCGTCCCAAACTTGTCTATATCCTCGTCCCTACTCATCGAGTCAAGCTCCTTATAGAGCCTCATGCGCTCCGAGATGCTCGAGATATAGCTATCGGGGAATAGTATCTCCTCGTCCGTCTCCACTTGCGAGTCCGCCACAAACTGCGGTATCACGTCCGACGATGTCTCACCCTGATCCTTAAACAGCTCCCTATATTCCGTCGTCTTCAACTCTATGACAGCTTCCGCCAGTATCTTCTGATACGTCTCATAACCCATGTCCGTGATGAATCCCGACTGCTCCGCACCAAGCACATTACCCGCACCACGTATATCCAAATCCTGCATCGCTATATTAAAGCCTGATCCAAGATCAGCAAACTCCTCAATAATCTGCAACCTTCGTCTTGCCTCTTGCGTCAAAGTCGACAGTGGTGGGGCGAAGAGGTAGCAGAACGCCTTCTTGTTGCTACGCCCCACACGCCCACGTAATTGATGCAGTTCACTTAGTCCAAACTGGTGGGCGTTATTGATGATTATAGTGTTAGCGTTAGGTATATCCAGTCCACTCTCTATGATTGTCGTGGCCAGTAGCACGTCATACTCCCCATTGATAAAGTCAAGCATGATGCTCTCAAGCCTTGTGCCCTCCATCTGCCCATGAGCCACCACAGTTCTCACTTGCGGCAACAAGTTGGCTATCACCCTTTGAAGTTCCACAAGGTGCTCTATGCGGTTGTTGATGATGAACACCTGGCCTCCCCTCGCCACCTCAAACGATATGGCATCCGACATCGCCTCTTCACTGAACGTTTGCACCTCTGTGACAACAGGTTGGCGGTTGGCAGGTGGTGTGGCGAGAACACTCAAGTCTCGGGCTCCCATAAGCGAGAATTGCAGCGTCCTAGGGATAGGGGTGGCCGATAACGTCAACGTATCAACATTGACCTTCATCTCGCGCAACTTCTCTTTAACTCCCACACCAAACCTCTGCTCCTCGTCTATTATCAACAGCCCAAGATCTTGAAATTTCACATCTTTCCCTATCAACCTATGCGTGCCAATGATGATATTCACCTCACCCGATGCCAGCTTTTTCAACACCTCCCGTATCTCGCCTGGCTTTCTCAACCTGCTCACATACTCCACCTTGCACGGCAATCCCTCCAACCTGTTACGGAACGTGTTATAGTGCTGAAATGCCAACACTGTCGTCGGCACCATCACCGCCACCTGCTTACCATCCGCCACCGCCTTAAACGCCGCTCGTATGGCAAGCTCTGTCTTACCAAAGCCTACATCACCACACACCAACCTGTCCATAGGGGCTTGCCTCTCCATGTCAGCCTTTATAGCCCGCGATGCTTTGTATTGGTCCGGCGTATCCTCATAGAGGAATGATGCTTCAAGTTCCTGCTGCAAAAATGAATCAGGTGAGAAGGCGAACCCCTGCTCCTCCTTCCGCTTCGCATACAATGCTATGAGTTCCCTCGCTATATCCTTGACCCTGCTCTTCGCCTTCGCCTTCAACTTCTCCCAATGCGCCGACCCTAACTTCTCTATCTTGGGGGGCACACCATCACGACCCCTATATTTGCTTATCTTGTGCATTGACTGCACATTGACCAGTAGCGTGTCTCCTCCCTGAAACGTCAACCTTATCGCCTCAAAGGTCTTATTTCCCTGTTTCTGCGTTACCAATCCCCCAAACACGCCTACACCATGGTCTATATGCACCACATAGTCACCTATATTGAGTGCTGACAGCTCCCTGAGCGTTATGCTCTGCTGTTGCTGGCGCATCACGTCGTTTCTTAGCGTCACACGCTGAAATCGGTCGAATATCTGATGGTCGGTATAGAAACACACCCGTGCATGCTTGTCCACAAACCCCGCATGCAATGCCAGATTAAGTTCCGAGTATGATAACTTCCTCTTCCTCTCACTCAATATTGACCGCAGTCTCTGCAACTGACGACTATTGTCCGATATCAAATACACCCTATACCCATCAGCCGACTTGTAGTATATGTCGTCTTCAAGCAGGTCGAAATTCTTCTTGAATAGCGGCTGCGACACGGTCTGGAAGTCTAAATCCGCACCAGTCTTTGCGTCCTGTATATCCACATATCGGCATTTCAACGCCCCCATCCACTGTTCCGACGTGCAAAAGGTCTGCTTTGATATGGGATACTGCGTGTCGTCTGACTCTATTACCGAGGTATAGTGCGCATCCATAAGTTCCCCGCACAATGAGCGAGAGAAGAACCACAACCGTGTGTCCGCAGTGATTGACTCGGAGAATGGTGCGAGTGTGGCGTTTTGGGCATCATTACGTGCAAGGTCTGGCACAATGTTCACCTGCTCTATCTTCTCCGTTGAGAGTTGCGTGTCAAGTTCAAATGAACGAAGCGAGTCAATCTCGTCACCAAAGAAATCCGCCCTCGTAGGACTATCTGCCGCAAATGAGAAGAAGTCCACAATACTTCCCCTAACCGAGTATTGTCCAGGCGCATTCACAAACTCTACCCTTGTGAACCCATACTCTATCAGCGTCTCCACCAGGAAAGACTGCGATATCTTGTCTCCACGGCGCAACGTCAAGAAGTCACTCCCCATAACTTTAGCCGCCGGGGTCTTTTCTGCCATAGCCGCTGCATACGTCACAATGACAGGTTCCGCGTGAGTGGCAAAGTGCGACAACGCCTCCGTACGCAACTGCACATTCTGCGCATCATAGCCGTCAGCCTTAGGTGCATGTCTAAATGACGACGGCAAGAAAAACACACGGCTATCACCAAGCAGACAACACAAGTCCTGATACACGTATGGGGCGTCATCCCTCTCTGCACACACCACAACAATCCGCTTGCCCCCCACAGCCGCGACAACAGCCGCACGTGCTGACGCCACCAACGACGCCACCGTGAATGCCTTATCTGTCGTCGTGGAGTCATAATGCTGCCGTAGGCGTTCAATTCGCGTATCGCCTTGGTATAGCTGCATGAATTGGGTGGATGGTGATGTCGTCTTGCTGTCTGCCATTTATGGGGACTTAGGGAAAAAAGGCAAAAGCCGACACTCCAATTAGGGGTCTCGGCCTTTGCTATATCGTTAGAGCTTTATAATCAATAGAATTTGATGCGGTTATCCTCGATTTCGACATCCGTGACAACCTGCCTTACTGCGTATGTCACTTGCTGTGCACGCTGTGTGTACGACGCTTGCACCTGTGCTTCAGTGACATTCTGAGCCTCGGCGCCACTGATGGCGAATGCATAAGAGCCATTATTGCCCTTGACACCCGTCACAACCTGACTCGCCTCGGAAGCAGATATCTTACCTACGAGGGCTGGCTCCATGCCTGCGCCTGGCACTGAGTTGAGTGCATACGATACGGATGCCGCTGTGTCAATCTTAGTGTTATAGAGTGCAGCAATATCCTCGAGGCTCTTGCCCTTGGTAGCCTCAGCGATCACGTCAGCTTTCTTGTCACGACGGATTGTGTTGGCGATGCCAGCAGAAACATCAGATACCTTTGCGTAACCCTTTTCTTGCTCACCAGTGAGTTGCGCAATGACAAACTCATCATCGCAGAGGAACACCTTCGACACATCGCCAACCGATGCATCCTCGTATGCCCACTTGACAATGTCACGTGCATGACGTATAGAATTGATGGATTGCGCATTTGGACGTATAGAGCGAGCCACACGTTTAATGACGTTAGATGTGTCTACCACAGCCTGGAAACCAGCCTTTGCGATATTGGCAGCGAATGCGTTGACCTCAGCGTAGACCTGCTGCTGAGTGCGCTGGCTATACTGGAGAGACTTCTCGATGGTTGCTACGCTGTATTTCTTAACCTCTGCACCACGATCCTGAATATTGATAATGTGGTAGCCAAATTGTGACTGCACAAGCACAATGTCACCCTTACGACCAGTGAAGCAAGCCTCGTTAAATGAGGGAACCATGACACCATCAGCGAACCAGTCGAGGTCACCACCATTAATGGCCGACCCTGGGTCTTGGCTATACTGACGAGCCAAGTCGGCAAAGTTGCCACCCTTCTTGACCACATCGAGAAGGCTATCAGCCAACTCCTTACTGTCGCGGATAAGTATGTGACGTGCCTTGACCGAGTCTGGTCTCATGGCAGTAGCGGCAAGACGAGAGAGCTTATATGTCGCACCATCAAGATAAGGACCATAGACCTCACCCACCTGTGCTGTCTCTACAAACTTCGCAAGCGATGAGTTGAGCTGTGCGGGACGCAAGTAACGCTCTACGGCAGGAGTCTCGGAGTTCATCTGGGCGTAGTCGTATGCGTTAGTCTCAGGATTCTCAAAGTCAGCCTTCAGATCCTCAAGTGCCTTGATTGTCTCCTCACGGTCAAGGTCAGTCGGACGGATAGGGAACGACACATACTCGATGTCACGCCCCTCACCTACACGATACATCTCCTTGTCCTTATTGTAACGGTCGCGTATCTCCGCGTCGCTAACCTGAATAGTGCTGTCAGGAATGAGAGAGTAACGCACGTTGACGAAGTTGACGTTATATGCGTTTGCGCGCTTTGCCATCTCAAGTTCCGTCTGCACCTTATTGCAAACCACGCTCTTGCTGATGAGGTTCATATACTTCTCAGCGAGACGATTCTGCTTGAGCTGCTTCTCCACATTAGCCCAGAAGAAATAAGCCCTGGCGTCAGACTTCTTATTGCGGAGGAAGTTCTCGGCCTGCGCCTTATCATAAATACCAGTTTGAGGATTGGTGAAGAGCTGACGAAGCATAGGCGATATATTCTGACCAATAGCCATGTCGAGAAGTTCCTCGGCCGTCACTACAATGCCAGCTTTCTCATAGAGCTTGCCAAAAGTGATGTTGGTGATCTCCTCTTGCCATACCTGCTCACGAATCTGGTTCTGCGCCTCGTCGGTGAGCGAGCCCTGAGAGTTCATCTTTGCGAACTCCTCTGCCTGCTCTATCTTATTTTGGAATTCTTGAATCTTGACGGACTCACCGTCAATTACTCCGACTGTCTCACGGTCGATGAAAAGGCTGTTGCCACTGCCGAGGAGGTCGGTCAGGATGAAAGCCAGGAGTGCCAAGGCAATGATGCCGGTAATAAACCAAGCCGCCTTGTTTCTCAACGTTTGAAGTGCTGCCATCTTGTTAAAATAGCTCTATTGATATTTGATTTCTAATTCGTTACAAAACAACCCACCCTCATTAGGCACACTTCTTGACATCAGTGTACGCCATACAAGGGAGGTAATTCATCGTGCAAAGATAGATAATACCGACCTTTTCACATAATTTTTCAATGACTAAAAAAAACGACTGTCAAAGTTTCCTCAGCACAACCTCGTGGACATGTTCTCGCCAAACCTCCCAAATGTTAATTTGCAGGCAAGTTAATGATGGTGTGATACTCCCCGTCGCCTTCCTGCTTGAAATAGAGCGCCGTTTTCATCTTTTCCAGTCGTTGGTACACTGATGGACGATAATCATCCACCTTATTTTTGAAATATCTGCTCGACGATGTATCCACGCCACCAACAGATATCTTTATCACCACGACATTCTCAAACTGACCACGCTCTTCAATTTTCACATCCACAGACCCTATATTCTGAGCCGCCACCACAGCGTCTGAGAGTATATCCACAAGCACGAAGCGCAGCATCAACGGATCGAAGTTGATGATAAGGCTTCCCACGGGGCACTTGAACGACAGATTCACTGTTCCATGCGTCACCTCACGCATAGATTCGCAGATGCGGTTGACGTATGCGCAGATATCATTGCGCACTGGAGTGAACTCACCAATATCCGACTCCTCTGCCGTCTGTATAGCCTTACCGATCATCAGGTTAGTGGCCGACACACGGTCACAGAGTCTCTGTATGCGGAATCCTGCCTCTGGCTGCATACCCCTCAATTTGGTCAATTCCCGCACTTCTTCAGACAGCGGGCCAAGCGATGTCGACAAGTCGGATGCCATGCCAACAAGTACCTCACGCCGCAACTGCTTGACTTCCGCCACGCTCAACGCTTTCTCGGCCTGCATCTTCGCCATCTCGTTGAGTTTCGCCGCATTACGATAGCTCATGATGATGTACGTGAAGAGGATTGCCATCATCAATCCCGCTATTATCATGAATCCCTTTGCCCATGTCGACTCCCGCCATGGTGCTCGCACGGAGACATTTATCTCGGCGCAATCGGATGAGACTATTCCATGTGAATCCTGCACCCTGACTCTCAAAGTGTAGTTGCCTGCCTGCAAATTGTGGAATGTGAAATAGGGGTCGAACGTTTTGAATGGAGCCTGATTCGCTCCATCAAGCTCACACAAATAGACGTATGAGACATCAGGGTGGCTTGGTGTGGCAAAATGTATCGTGAAGACATCTGAAGACATCGGCAACTGGATATGGTCTGCGTAGGGCAATGCCGTTCTAAGAGGGGTGCACTCGCCAAACTTCTGTCCTGGCACCACCTCCTTTCCATTGGCCTTGAGCGAACAGAATGTTATGTTGCTGATATCCTCATGCTTAACGATATTCGGTGAATAGGACACAATGCCAAACTCCGCACCCAGCCATACCGTGCCATCGGGCATCAGGCATGAGGCGTAGGTGTTTGCGTTGCCACACGAGAAAGGCTGATGACGGCGGTGATAGATAGTGAAAAGATGTGGTGCCGGGTTGCGTGACGATGGCGCATAGCGCAAGGTGTACGCTTCGGTAGGAGTGGCCACTACGACCCCATTCATGTCGTTAGGAACAATGGAAACGGGCATATTGACATCCAGCGAGGCCACCTGGCTGAAACGCCTACTATTGTCCCTGACGTATGTGCGAACTGACGATAACGAAGTCACCCACAAGTTGCCAATCTCATCCACCACGGCATCCGTGGGACGAAAATCAGCAATGCCCTGATTGACGAGAGTGTCTACGTGTATGGTGAAAAGCGACCGCGTGGCACGCAGCACATCGGAGCGTGACAGCACTACTACGCCCGCCCCATCGGCAGGCCGAGACAAACTCACCACTACGTCCGACACCTTGAACTCTATGACATCAGCAAGTGATGTTCCTTCGGGTATGACAGCCACATCATCGTTCGACGCCACCCATATATTGCCAGCGTCATCGACGGAGAATTGGCACGGCAGTCCATTGCGCATAGCCGCAGGGAGGAGCGAGCTATCAAGTATCGTAGGCTTACCTCCCTTTATGCGACGACCCACCTTGCGACCATCAGCGCAGAACCATAGAGTGCCATCGGGCTGTACTGCTGCGCTACTTATAGGTCCGAGAGATGGTGGTGCTACCTGAGTAGCCGTAAGAGTCTTAATATCGACCTCAAGCAGCCCTTGTGACGTCGAGGCTACATACGCTTTACCTGCACCAGTGGCTATTGACGATACATCGGCCAGATGGAGGTGTTCGCCGGATAGTTTTATGTCGTTGAACACAAAGTTAGCTGGGTGATAATAGGAAAACCCGCCAAAAGCATAACCCACAAAGACGAACCCCTCTGCCGTGGAGTGTATGCACGTCAACGTATTGCTGCGCAGTGAGCAGGGACATGAAGAATCGTGACGCAGGGGTATGGCAGTGTTGGTGTTCAAGTCGAGTATAGTGATGCCCTCTCGCTCCGTGGCGAGCCATACACGCCCGTAAACATCGGGAGCAAAATCAATGATATTAGAAGGGAGCCCCTTATTCCACGTGGGCGAGTTGTTATACAGTTCCCATTCGTTGCCAGAGAGGCGGCTGAACCACAAGCTGTCGCCCTGTGCCGACAGTGCCCACAGGTTACCCTCGAAGTCCGATTTCATCTGCCGACATCCATCCACGAGGGGCGAGATAGTCATCTGTGGCGCTGGCATGTCGCCATCATTAGGGGCATAGCAACGAAGTATGACGCCATTAGAAAGCAATATAGCCACACCAAAGCGGGTTCTGCAAGCCCGTATAGCCCGTGTGGCGGGTGGAAGGGTAAACGACTCCTGCGGACCTGCGGCAGGTTGCACGGTGATTCTGTCGTTAGAGAGCATCCACAAGTTGAACTTGTTGTCCACAAGGGCATCCTCAACATCGGCCACACCTATGGAGTGGAAGAAAGCATCGGCAGGCAAGAACTCCGCCCGGCTGCGGGAATAAAGCAAGAAACCCTTTGACGACTTGATAAGTAGCGAGTCTGACCCCAACTCCTGCGTGGAATATATCTCAAATCCTTGCGAGAAGAAATCGGGCATCCTGATGGGGATAAGTTCATTGCCATCAAAGCGGTCTACGCCCCAAAAGGTTGATATCCAAGCGAAACCACGTGACCCTACGGTGATATTATTGACTCTCGGGTGTGATATATTTGCCTCCAACCCCACATGTTTGAATGAGATGGACGCTGCCGAAGCCTGCACTGCTGTAAAGGCAATGACAAATAGAACCATGACGCGCGACACGGCACAGAGCAGAGAATTAGATATTCGCTTAGTTGTTGTCATTTAGGCAGATATGGCGAAAGGCATCGCTATATTAGGGGGTGGCATAAAAGAGCCGATGACAAAGATAGTGAGAATATTTAAATTTGAGGATGAATTTTAACAGAATGGATAAAGATGCGACAAGTAAATATCACACTGACCGCCCGTAAGAAGGGATGTCACCTGATAACACGAGAGATATTGGAGCGGATAGGAGAGCTGCCAGAAGTGGGGCTTCTCAACCTCTTCGTCTGCCACACAAGCTGTGGGCTCACGATAAATGAGAATTGTGACCCCGATGTGCGTTTCGATATGGCAAGAGCCCTCGACCGTATAGTTCCAGAAGGCGGTGGACTATATGACCACGTTGATGAAGGTCCCGACGACATGCCCTCACATTGCAAGTCGACCATCGTGGGATGCTCACTGACCATACCCATTAGTGGTGGTCGGCTGGCACTTGGCACATGGCAGGGTATATACCTGTGCGAATTCAGAAATTACGGTGGCGAAAGGCGGCTTATTGCCACAATAATGGGTTAGCCGGCGGGCGTAATTGTCAAAAGGTTTGCATAATTTTGCAAGACGCTGTCAGTAGGCGCCCCAAAGCAAGGATTGTAACACTAAATAATAGCTAAGATGCAGATAATAGGCAAGTTGGAGGAAGTGCACGAACTCGTGAAACGCAGTGACACGTTTCAGGTAAGGGAGTTCGTGTTGGAGGTTCAGAGCCAGAATAGCCAGTATTCGGACCACATACTGTTCCAACTGGTCAACAACCGTGTGGCACTTATCGACCAGTTTCAGGTAGGCCAGGAGTTGGTCGTGGAGTTCGACATCACTGGTCGCAAATGGGTAAACCCCGAGGGCAAAACCGTATTCTTCAACAGGCTAAATGCCTGGAGAATAAATCTTTACACCCCACAGGTCAACATGGGTGGCTATCAGCAGCAGCAAATGGGTCAGTATCAACAACCTATGGGTGGTTATCAACAACAACAGATGGGTTATCAGCAACAGCCAATGGGTGGCTACCAGCAGCAACCGATGGGTGGTGCTCAGCAGCAGGCCTCGCCCGCCCAGGCACAGACAGGCGGCAACCAAGGCGGCTCTGCTCTCAATTCGGGCAATAGCGACGACCTCCCGTTCTAAGACTCCAATAAAATATGCATGGCAGCCTCCTGATTTTTCATCAGGGGGCTGTCTCGTTTATGTCTGTAAATGAATTATATTTGCAATATAAACGATAAAAATATGGCACAGTTATTAGTGACAGTAGCAAATAGCGCACCAGCGGAGGACATTAGGAAGGCCTTCAAATTAATCAATGGTGTGACGAGGTCGAAAACCGCAAAGAAAAGCGACGACGGCAAAAACCAGATACTACTGACTATCAGTGACGATGATCATCTGACCGACATCAAGAAACTGGTGAGCATGATCAAGGGGGTAGAAGAAGTGAAAAGGACTCTGACTGAGAACGAGAGAATAGACAAATATTCGAGGGCAAGTATCAACAAGGCACTCAAGGCACTGCGGGAGACACCAGACGGCGAGAAAGAGTTGAAGACCCTCAGCGACCTGCTGAAGAAGATTGAGACGACATCCAAGAAACAAAGGAACCCGCAGAAGTAGCGCCCGCAGACTGCAATTGTTACGCTGTCTCGGCTTTCTTCTCGAGCAGTAGTTGGATAAAATCCCACTCAGTCTTCTTTATGCTGGCGTGGATAGCTGAGGAGTCGATGGAGTGGGGGAGTTAGTCGCATTCTCTAATCTGACAATTGCGGCGGGAGAAAGCATCGGGTATTAGTTTTGGGGTATGAGGAAAAGATTATATTTGCGGACAAAAATAGTGATATGGCACAGATATTAGTAACAGTGGAGGACAATGCCCCTATTGCAAACATAAAGAAAGCTTTCAGTTTGGTGCGCGGCGTCATATCAGTAAAGACTACTGGCATGACAAAGAAAGAAAGCCAAGAAAAGTATGTGAAAGAGACTCTCGAGATGGCGTTTAAAGAATTGAAGGAGGAGCGAGAGGGGAAAATAAAACTGAAAACTCTTGACGAAGTATTGAAGGAGATTGAGGCAGATGGGCATGGTGGTTAACATTAGAGCGTCGTCAGTATTCATCAAGGAGCTGAAAACTCTGGCAAAGAAATATCGCTCCATAGCATGTGATGTCTATGCGTTGCAAGAAGAGATCAAGAATAACCCTCTGATAGGTGACGACCTCGGGAACGGTGTCCGCAAGATAAGAATGGCTATAAAATCAAAGGGAAAAGGCAAAAGTAGTGGAGCGAGAGTGATAACGTTCAATGTTGAGGAATCAACCAACGAGATAAAAGTAACCTTGCTGACGATTTATGACAAGAGTGTTATAGAAAGTGTGTCGGATAGCTACATCGATTATCTTGTGGGAATAGCCAAGAAGAGCGTGCAATAGGACAAAGAAACCTGCAGAGGTGATTCTTCGCACCGTCTCGGTTTTCTTCTCGAGCAGTAGTTGGATGAAATCCCACTCAGTCTCTTTTATGCTGGCGTGGATAGCTGAGGAGTCGATGGAGGGGGGGAGTTAGTCGACGGTAAAGAAACGGTAATTCTGCGGACATGCCGCAGGAAAACGCATAAGTTTGGCTTATGGGTTGCTGAGACATGGGGGATTGGGATGGATGGGGACTGACTATGAGAATATACGAGAGATTAAGCGGGGATTATCATTCGTTTTCATGCCGACATTAGCTGTCACCTTGTTGGTTGCAAATTGTATGGTGTCAAGGGAGAAGAAACGGAACTTCTTAGGAATAAAGGTGTTAAGATAGACGGTCAGGACACCACTTCTGATGGTAATGGAGTCCTGACCGCCAAAAAGTTTATGCACGAACTTGCCTATTGTCCAAGCCGTTCCCCCAACTCTTAGAGCGAGAGATGACCCGAAACCTGTGCCGGAGATGCTGAACCGCAAGACGTTTTCACTGATGTCCAGCAACGTAAGGACATATTCAACACGACTACTGGTGATAACCAACGGCACACGCACGGAAGCTCGGATAGCGTTCCGCCCCGCATATTCGATAGAGACATCGAAGTTGGACACCTTGGACGAGACGAAGCTTAGCTCGGAATAGGAGGATTGGAAGAACATCTTTGCCTATGGGATTAACGAGACAAAGATAGTAGTTTTGAGTGTATGGGGAATACGGCGTAGGGGGGATGGGGGCGGCGGGTGT
>CAZPPW010000007.1:26519-42056 GCA_964588595.1 uncultured Marinilabiliaceae bacterium | reverse complement strand
ATGGTGGCGGGTGGTGTTATTGTTGTGTTTGCCAGGAGCTGATGAGGGCGTAGATGTCTTGCTGTGCGCGGACGGGTGGTGTGTTGGGGAGGCGTGGGACGGGTACGTTTTGCTGGTTCTCGTCGATGATGTGGACTTTGGTGTTGTCGGAGAGGAGGAGGTGTGTGATTTGCATTAGTTCTTGGCGGAGCGCGGCGTTGATGATGGGCGCGGCGACCTCGATGCGGTTGCGCATGTTGCGGTTGAGCCAGTCGGAGGAGGTGATGAACACGCCTCGTTCGCCGTCGGGGCCGAAAGCCCATACACGGCCGTGCTCGAGGTAGTCGTCGACGAGGCGAGTGAGGCGTATGTTGAGGCTGAAGGGTTGGTTGGGCACGATGCAGCAGATGCCTCGGGCCATGACTTCTATTTTGACGCCGGCGAGGCTGGCTTCGTAGAGGTCGTTGATGAGGGGGCGGTATTGCACGCCGTTCATTTTGAGTGTTATGCGTGCGTCGCCTCCGGAGCGTGCGATGTCTATCTCGCGTGCTATGAGTTCGTGGAGTCGTGGCTCCATGTTGAATTTGGAGACGAGGAGTTTTTTTAGTTCGGGGCGAGGCTCGTCGGGTGGTAGGGCTTTGCCGCTGTGTGATTCGAGGAAGGTGAAGACTGTGCGGAGGTCGGATATGATGTCGGGGTCGGCTGTGAAGAGGCCGTGGTCGGTGTATGTGCGGGCGGTGTTCTCGTTGAAGTTGCCGGTGCTGATGTAGGCGACGGAGCGTTTTGGGGTGTCGCCGCCGCGTTCTATGAGTGCTACTTTGGCGTGGACTTTGAGGCCAGGGATGCTGTATATGATGCGTATGCCGGCGGCTTTCATGCGGTCGGCCATGTCGAGGTTGTTTTTCTCGTCGAATCGTGCTTTGAGTTCGACGAAGACTGTGACGCGTTTGTTGTTTTTGGCGGCGGCTATGAGGGAGTCTACGACGGCGGAGTTTGTGGCGACGCGGTATTGTGTGACTTTGATTTCGGAGACGTAGGGGTCTTGTGCGGCTTCGTTGATGAGTCGTATGACGTAGTTGAAGGATTGGTAGGGGTAGTGGAGCATGAAGTCGCCTCGGAGTATGTCGTCGAGCATTGAGGGGCATACGGTGAGGCGTTTGGGTGTGACGAGGCCGTAGGCTTTGAGGTTGTGTCCGCGGTCGACGGGTAGCGAGGCGAGGTCTTGGAGGTTGATGTAGGGGCCGCATACGGCCATTTCGCTTTCGGCGAAGTGGAAGTTGTCCTTGAGGCATTTGAGGACGTCGTGTGGCATTGTGGAGTCGTGGTAGAATCCGGCGGGTGCTCCTGTTTTGCGGAGGACGAGGTTGTAGCGTATTTCTTCGGCTATGTCGATGCCGAGTGATTCGGATATGGCGAGGTCGGCGTCGCGTGATATTTTTATTGCCCAGGCTCCGTCGACGGCGTATCCGGGGTAGAGGGATTGGAGGTTGGCGCGGATGATGTCGTCGATGAATGTGATGTGTGTCAGTCCGTCGCCGATGTCGGGGAGGGTGACGAAGCGCGGGCCGCCGGTGGGTAGTTTGACGAGGGAGTAGTCGGCTTTCTTGGCGAGTTTGTGTTTGCGGTTTTTGGCGAAGAGTCGGACGGCGAAGTAGGGTTTGTTGTCGCGGAGGAATACGAGTGTGCCTTTGCCGAGGAGGATGGGCTGGACGTAGGGTATGAGTTCTCTCTCGAAGTAGCTGCGCATGAAGTCGACGTGTGCCTGGTGTGTGGGCATGTTGTCGAAGTGTAGGAGTACGTTTTGGCGGAGTAGTTTTGGGACGAGTGAGTGCGCTACGATGTTGGTGGCGGCGAGCATTTGTCGGGAGACTATGGCGTTGATGTGTTGGAGCATGGCGGCGGGGTTGGCTACTTCGTCCATGCGTGTGTCGCCGTAGGCAGAGCGTCGGTATTCGGCTACTCGTACGGCGTAGAATTCGTCGAGGTTGGAGGAGTGGAAGGATATGAAGTTGAGGGCTTCGCCTACGCTGACGTCGTCGGGGGTGGCGGAGTCGAGGACGAGGTTGTCGTAGGCGAGCCAGGAGATGTCTCGGTTGAAGTATTTGTAGAATGTTTTTTGGGGCATGGCGTGTTGTGGGGTATGGTTGGTAAAGGTAGTGAAAAAAGTGGAGGGGTGTATGGGTGGGGTGGAAAATGTTTGTGGTGTGGGTTGTGGATTGGAGTTTTTCGGGAGTGTGGGTGGGGTGGTTTGGGGTGGTTTGTGGGGCGTTGGCGGGTGTGGGGTGGGTGGTTGGAGGGGTGGAGATGGGGTGTTGGAGGGGGTGTGGGGCGAAAAAAGTGAGGGTGGTTTGGGTTTGTAAGTGTGTGGGTGGTAGGGTGTTGGGTGGTATTTTTGGGGTGGGAAATTGGGGTTTGATGCTTCTTTGATGCTTCAGGTATGCTTCATTTATGCTTCTGGCGATAATAGTTGTAGGAGTTGTGTGGGAGGTTGGTAGGGGGTTGGAAGGAGTTTGGCGGTGTGTGGGGGTGTGGGATTGGAGAAAATGGAGGAATTGTGGGGGATGCGGTGGGGAGCGTGGGGTAAAAAAAGAAGACCCGGGCGATGTTGGACCCAGGTCTTGTTGCGGAGAGGACGAGATTCGAACTCGTGAAACGCTTTGGGCGTTTACACGCTTTCCAGGCGTGCCTCTTCAACCACTCGAGCACCTCTCCTTGCTGAAAGCGATGCAAAGTTAGGTATTAATTTGGGATGTGCAAGGGCTTGTGTGGTGTTTTTTTTGAAGTGGTATGGGGAGGTGACGGATTGGAAGTATGGGAGGAGATGGGGTGGTGGATTGTTATTTTTAGGAGGGTAATAGAGGGAAAAGATGTAAATTCGCAAGGGAAAATAAATAAGTGGCTGTAAAATAGGATAAAGCGATGTATACGAAGGAGGAGGCTCAGGCCATAAGGCATGATTTCTGGCATAAGCTGGAGAGCAAGTCGCGGAGGATACCGGGTCAGAATGGCAAGGCGATAAAGTGGTTGTTTGACAAGACTGGTGTGCGCGGGTTGGACTTGCGGTTCGATTTGTCGGGCGGCAAGGTGTATGTGGCGATAGAGGTGAATACGCATTCGGAGAGTCGTGATGCGAGGTTGTGGGAGAAGTTGGTGAACTGCAGGACGCTGATAGAGAAGCATTTTGAGGCTACTGTGGTGTATAAGGAGGGTTTTGTGCGGGAGGCTGGGAATGTGGTGAAGCGGGTGTACGTGGTGCGTGACGGGGATATATATGATAAGACGCAGTGGGCTGACATGATACATTTCATGATAGACAATATGCTACGGATGGAGGCGGCGTACAGGGAGATACAGGATTATTTGGTTAACTTCTGATTGTGAGAGAGATATTACGCATAATAGCGGAGTATTTGACTAACTGGATACGGCCGATAGAGTATCGGTTGCTCTTGTTGGTGCAGAGATTTGGCGCGAGGGTGCGTAATACGATCAACACGCTGACGATATTGTCGGCGGTTGTGGCGATAGGGAACATAGTGTGGCAGATAGGGTTTGCGACGTCGGCTGGTACGGGTCGTGCGTTGTTGACGTTGAACTCTTACTTGATTGTGTTCTTTGGTTGCGTGCAGGTGTACCGTTTTTTGTCGGGGTTGATAGGGGAGCGCAAGGTGAGGTTGTGGCAGGTGGCGTATATGGGCGCGATATGGGCGTATGTGGTGTATGTGGACGGGTCGTCGTGGTTGGGTCATCCGTATGTGTTGTCGACGATATTGGTGATAATCTCGGCGTATGAGATTTCGTCGTTGAGCATATCGTTTTTGACGCGTAAGACGTCGCCTACGGTGTTGTTCGCGTCGTCGTTCTTGCTGTTCATAGCGGTGGGGACGGGTTTGTTGTTGATGCCGCGGTGCCATTATGAGGATTTGACGTTCTTGGACGCGTTGTTCACGGCCACATCGTCGGTGTGCGTCACGGGGTTGTCGGTGCTGGATATACCTACTCAGTTCACGCCGTTTGGGCATATCATAATCATAGCGTTGGTGCAGGTTGGGGGGTTGGGCGTGATGACGTTCACGTGTTTCTTCGCGTTGTCGATAACTGGCAAGGGGTCGTTGCAGAACCGCATGTTCATCAAGGACTTGATATCGGCTGACAACATGTCGGACATATTCCAGACGTTGAAGCACATCATGTATGTGACGTTCATAATAGAGGGGTTAGCGGCGTGGGTGTTGTTTTACTATTTCCGGGAGACTTTGCCTGGGATGCCGTTGCATGACGTGGTGTTCACGTCGGTGTTTCATTCGATCTCGGCGTTTTGCAACGCGGGTTACTCTAACTTGCCAGGAGGGTTGGCCAATCCCGCGTTGGGGCATAGCAACCTATTGCACATGACGATAGCGTTGACGGTGGTGTTTGGCGGGTTGGGGTTCCCGTTGCAGTCGGCGGCTATAAACTGGGTGAAGGAGCGATTGCGGAGGATAGGGTTGAGGATTATAGGGCGTAGGCCACAGCCTGGGTCTAACTCGTTGAGGCTTATCAATGCGAGCAACCGGTTGACGTTTTATTCGCACTTGATATTGTTGGTGTTGGGTGCGGTGTTGTTCATGATACTTGAGGCGGGTAACACGCAGTCGGGTGAGGGGTTTGTGGACAGGGCTGTTGACTCGTTGTTCTTGTCGGCGTCGGCGAGGACGGCGGGGTTCATGTATGCTGACTTGTCGATGGCGTCGGGTGCGTCGTTGGTGGTGTTGATATTGCTGTTTTGGATAGGGTGCGCACCGATGTCGACGGGAGGAGGGATAAAGGTTACCACGTTTGCGGTGTGCATACTCAACTTGCGTAATGTGCTGTTGGGTAAGGACTCGATCGAGATATTTGGCAGGAGGATATCGCAGTCGTCGGTGCAGAAGGCGTTTGCCACTATGGCGTTGTCGATAGGAGCGGTGTTGATTAGCACGATAGTGTTGAAGTTGCTTATGCCGGAGGTTGAGACGATAAGGTTGTTCTTTGAGTCGATATCGGCGTTGAGCACGGTGGGTCTGTCGATGGACTTGACGCAGTCGTTGTCGGTGGGGGCGCAGTTGGTGGTGATAGTGGACATGTTCATAGGTCGTATAGGTGTCATGGCGTTCTTGCTGATATTCATCACGCCTGGTGCGCCACAGAGATATAAGTATCCATCGGAGAACATAATGATATAGGTATGAAGTACATCATCATAGGACTTGGTAATTTTGGCACGTCGTTGGGTCTCAGGTTGTGCGACTTGGGGCATGAGGTGATAGGTATAGACTCACGCGAGTCGATAGTGGAGGAGTATAAGGACAAGTTGACGGGTACGGTATGTATGAACTCGGTGGACGAGGCGTCGTTGCGTAGCCAGTCGGTGTTGGAGGTTGACGCGGTGATAGTGGCGATAGGCGAGGATTGGGCGGCATCGATACAGACGGCGGCGTTGTTGCAGCAGATGCATGTGAAGCGAGTTATAGGCAGGTCGTTGTCGAAGTTGCATGAGACGGTGTTGACTGGGTTGGGTATAAGGGAGATAATAAACCCGGAGTATACGGCGGCGTTGGAGATAGCGAACTCTATCGTCTCTCGCAGCGTGGTGCACACGTATAATATCACGTCGAGGATAGCCATTAACGAGATAACGGTGCCGAAGTATTTTGCCAATCAGACTGTTCAGGAGATAGATTTGGCGAAGAACTTTGGGCTGTCGCTCATAGCGATAAAGTATCAGCAGTCGACGGGGGGCAAGATGTTCGCCGGCAATAAGAGCGCATGGCAGGTGACGAGGTACTTTGACGACTTCAAGTTCTCGGAGGGTGACAGGATAATAGTGTATGGTGATAATGACCAGATGCAGAAATTATTAGACTTAATAAACAAGTGAGATGCTGATAGCTATACATCCGGAGAATCCTGAGGAGCGCAAGGTGGATCAGATAGTGTCGTGCCTTCAGCGTGGCGGCATCGTGGTCTATCCTACCGACACTCTCTATGGCATCGGCTGTGACATAACGAATCAGGCGGCGGTGCAGCAGATATTGCGGTTCAAGGATATAAACCTCAAGAAGACGAGTTTGTCCTTCATCTGCTCAAACCTCTCGCATGCGGCACAGTATCTCAAGCCATTAGACTCGCGAACATTCAAGTTGCTCAAGAAGAACACGCCGGGGCCATTCACCTTCATCCTGGAGTCGAACAGCAATGTGCCACGGCTCTTCAAGGCTAATAAGAAGACGGTAGGGGTGAGGATTCCGGATTGCCCGATAATACGTGCCATCGTGGAGCGTCTGGGCAATCCTATACTTTCGACTTCGGTGCGTGACCCTTTTCGCAGTGATGACGACCCGGAGTATATCACTGACCCGTCGTTGATACAGGAACGCCTTGGCCACTTGGCGCAATTTGTCATAGATGGCGGTATAGGGTGCACTGACCCGTCGACGGTCGTAGACCTAACATCGGACACACCTGTCATTCTGAGAGAGGGAAAGGGCGTGCTGGACGAGAATATATAGGGGAGACGTAACTATCGGACATTAGCACATTGTTACGTGGCGTGAAAGGCTAAAAAGAGTAGTCGTGGGTAGTCCTCACGTTGTTCATCCCGATTTATTACGTAACTTTGCGGAGTTTTTAGGTAAACACTCTTTATAAAGGTCATGGACTTTTTGGTAGACTTGTTCACGGGGAGCGGCATAGCGTCCTCGTTGCTGTTTATAAGTTTGACGTGCGTTATAGGCACGGCCTTGGGTAAGCTCAAGATTTGTGGTGTGAAGCTTGGCATAGCTGGCGTATTGTTCACCGGCATTATACTTGCTCATTTTGGTGCCAAGGTTAACCCTGAGATGCTGCATTTCGCACAGGAGTTCGGTTTGATATTGTTTGTGTATGCTGTTGGATTGTCGGTAGGGCCGAGGTTCTTCAGTGCGTTCAAGAGTGACGGCTTGCTGTTGAATGGGTTGGCCATGGGCATAGTGTTCATGGGCTTTGCCATAGCGTTGGCTTTTCACTACTTGGGGGGCGTGGACGCTACGGTCATGGCTGGTGTCATGTGTGGCGCTGTGACGAACACCCCTGGCTTAGGTGCGGCGAAGCAGGTGATATCGGATATTAACGCCTCGAATCCTGAGGCTATGATTGACGGGTCGGTGCTTGGCTCGGCCTACGCGATGGCGTATCCGCTGGGTGTTGTAGGCATCCTCGCCACGATGATTGTCATACGCCTCGTGTTCCGTATCAAGATAGATAAGGAGGAGGAGTCGTATAAGAAAGACATAAGCAAGGGTGGTCGATTGGAGAGTGTGGTTGTCAGGATCACCAACAAGAACCTGTTTAACAGGACGGTAGAGTATATCAGCGAGTTCGTTGACAAAGAGTTCACCTTCTCGCGAGTAGAGAGGGATGGTGAGTTCCTTGTGCCGACAGCCAACTTCGAGATTAAGGATGGCGATGTGGTGCATGGCGTGGCCAGCAGCAGCAACCTTGAGGATCTACGCCTTAAACTTGGTGAGTTGGAGCTTGGTCAGAAGAGGGAAGTAGACGGTGACCTCGTGATGCAGAGGTTCATGATAACTAACGCCCGTGTGGCAGGTCACACTATCGACCAGATAGGTATCTTCAGAAGGTATCCGGCTAATATCACGCGTATCTATCGTGCTGGCATTGAGATATTGCCTACTAAGGAGACGACGTTGGAGGTAGGCGATGCCGTGCGTGTGGTAGGCCGTAAGGAGGTCATGAAAGAGATTAAGGCGGAGTTGGGCGACTCGATACATGAGTGGTCGCATCCGAATATCATATCGTTGTTCTTGGGCATCACGTTGGGCTTGCTTGTGGGCTCGATACCAGTGTTCTTGCCTGGGTTGCCAGCACCTGCCAAACTTGGACTTGCTGGAGGACCTCTCTTGGTGGCCATATTGCTTGGTTGGAAGGGTCGCATAGGTAAGTTCTCGTTCTATATGAACACGGCGTCGAACATGATGCTTAGGGAGATGGGAATATGCTTGTTCCTTGGTTGTGTAGGCCTTGGTGCGGGTGGCACGTTTGTGTCGACGTTCTTGGGCGGTGGTTATATGTGGGTGTTGTATGGGTTCGTCATCACTGTTGTCCCTATCTTGACAATCAGCATTGTGGCGCACTTCTTGAAGGTCAACTATTTGAAGATATGTGGATTCGTGGCAGGTTCTATGACCGACCCTCCAGCGTTGGAGTTTGCTAACGGTTTGTCGCCCGTACAGGCTCAGTCGACGGCCTACGCCACGGTATATCCATTGACAATGTTCCTCAGAATACTATTGGGGCAAACATTAATTCTTATAACTTTGTAGTCAATAACAATCTACACCACGCACTTCAACCTCTCGCATGGGGGTTGGAGTGTTGGCTGTCAAAAGCGGGGTATAAAGATGGCCTACGCGGATGGCTGGAGCAAAAAGAGATTAAATGGGAGTAGCATACGACAATTTCTTGGCTCGCCAGAAGAAGCTGGAGGAGCAATACAACGAACAATACTACGATAAGCAACATAACAGGGGCAAGTTGACAGCCCGTGAGCGTATCTTGTTGCTTTTTGATGAGGGCACCTTTGAGGAGTTCGACGCTTTTGTTCCGTCGGCGGGGTCGTCGTTCGGCAAGAGTAAGTCGGCGATGGGCGATGGCGTCATCGTGGGTTATGGCACGATAGGAGGCCGTCAGGTATTCGCGTATTCGCAGGACTTCAACATGATGGGTGGTTCGCTTGGTGCGATACATGCCCAGAAGATTGTGAAGGTGCACGATATGGCGCTCAAGACAGGTTGCCCAGTGATTGGGCTTATCGACTCGGGTGGCGCACGTATACAGGAGGGTGTGTCAAGTCTTAATGGCTATGCCAACATCTTCCGTCGTAACGTATTGTCGTCGGGTGTGGTGCCACAGATATCGGCTATCATGGGACCTGCCGCTGGTGGTGCGGTCTACTCTCCTGCCATGACTGACTTCATATTCATGACCGAGGGCACGAGCTACATGTTCGTGACGGGGCCTGATGTGGTGAAGCAGGTGCTGAATGAGCAGGTCACGACTGAGACGTTGGGTGGCGCAAAGGTGCACTCGTCGAAGTCGGGTGTAGCCCAGTTTGTGTACTCTGACGACGCCAACCTTATCCTCGGCATTAAGAAACTGCTGACATATATCCCTTCGAATAACATAGAGAACGCTCCGTTCGTGCCTAATGACGACCCGACGGATCGTGTGGAGCCAAGTCTTCGTGACATAGTGCCAGAGGACCCGGATAAGCCATACGACGTGAGGGATGTAATCAAGCTCGTGGTGGATAAGGGCCGTTTCTTTGAGGTGTCGGAGAACTTCGCGCAGAACATCGTGGTGGGCTTCGCACGACTTGGCGGGTATACTATTGGTGTCATAGCCAATCAGCCGAAGGTTATGGCTGGTTCGTTGGACATTGACTCAAGCGTCAAGGGTGCGAGGTTTATCAACTTCTGCGACTCGTTCAACATACCTATCGTCACGTTTGAGGATGTGCCTGGCTTCTTGCCTGGTACGGATCAGGAGCATTTGGGCATCATACGCAATGGCGCTAAGTTGCTGTATGCGTATACGCGTGCGACGGTGCCGAAGATTACGGTTATCTTGCGCAAGAGCTATGGTGGCGCGTATATCGTGATGAACTCTAAGGGTATAGGGGGTGATTATAGCTTTGCATGGCCTACGGCGGAGATTGCGGTCATGGGACCTGATGGGGCTATCGCCATTCTGTATCGTAAGGAGCTTGCCGAGGCGGAGGACCCTGTGGCATTGAAGAAAGAGCTTGTGGCCAAGTATCGCAATGAGGTCACGAACCCATATATAGCCGACGAGAAGGGCTTCATAGACGAGGTTATCGACCCCGCTATGACACGTGTCAAACTGTATCGTGCGTTGAAGAGCCTTGACAAGAAGTCGGTGAGCCTCCCACGCCGCAAGCATGGCAATATCCCCCTCTAAAACTACACATTGATGATTAAGTCCCTACTTATAGCAAATCGTGGCGAGATAGCCATACGCATAGCGCGCACAGCGAAGCGTATGGGTATCAAGACATACGCCATACGCACGAAGAAGGAGCCGAACGCGGTGTACCTTCAGAAAGTTGACCAGGTTATTGACTTCCCTGATACTGATGGGAGCATACCTGAGTTTCTTGATATAAAGAACCTCGTGAAGCTTGCCGTAGACAACAATGTCGAGGCGATGCACCCGGGCTATGGATACTTGTCGGAGAATCCTGACTTTGCGTCCGCGTGTCGTGACGCTGGGGTTATATTCGTAGGTCCGTCGCCTGAGATAATCCATGCCATGGGTGATAAGATCGTGGCAAAGGAGATAGCTAAGCGCAGCAATGTGCCGATGCTTGGTGGCACTCTTGGGGGTATACCATCGGCCGAGGAGGCGATAGCGGAGGCCAATAGGATTGGCTATCCTGTGATAATCAAGGCTGCCACAGGTGGTGGTGGTCGTGGTATGCGTATATGCCGTAAGGAGGATGAGGTCAAGACGAATTATGAGCTTTGCACGCAGGAGGCTCGCACGGCGTTTAACGACCCTACGGTGTTCATAGAGAAATATCTCGAGAACCCTAAGCATATAGAGGTGCAGATTGTGGCCGACAAGTATGGCAACGTGATACACCTTGGAGAGCGTGAGTGCTCGATACAGCGTAAGCATCAGAAGTTGCTGGAGGAGGCGCCATCGCCAGCACTTGATGAGGCGTTGCGCGAGAAGATAACGGGAGCGGCTGTGCGGTTGGCCAAGGAGGCAAAGTATGAGAGCCTTGGCACTGTGGAGTTCCTTTTGGACAAAGACCATAACTTCTTCTTCATGGAGATGAACACCCGCATACAGGTGGAGCATCCAGTGACGGAGATGATAACCGGGTTGAACCTTGTGGAGCTTCAGCTTCTTATCGCATCGGGTGAGAAGTTGCACGTGACGCAGGAGGATGTCAAGTTGAACGGTTGGGCAATAGAGTGCCGCATTAACGCGGAGGATGTGCAGTCGGGCTTTACGCCGAGCATTGGCATGATAAAGAACTTGCGTCTGCCGTCGGACAACAACATACGTATTGACTCGGGAGTGCGTGTGGGCACGGAGATTACGCCATTCTTTGACTCTATGATAGCCAAGCTCATTGTGCATGGCGCGACGCGAGATGAGGCTATACAGAGGGCGTTGCATTCGCTTGGTCACTTTGTGGTGACGGGTGTTAAGACGACGATACCTTTTGACAAGGCGGTGTTGCATAACGAGGTGTATCGCAAGGGAGACTTCAACACGTCGTTTATTGAGACGTGCATGGACAGCCTGGTATGGCATGAGGAGCATGAGGAGCTTATAGCGGCACTTTTGGCTGTGTCGAACTACAATCATGACAGTGATTTCTCGGGCGACTCTGCGGAGCAGCCGGAGGCTAATGTGGACCCGTGGGTTCTTCAGAAGCGCATACGTCATCTCTAAACAAGGAACATGATGGACAATAATAGCGAAAACGTACAGAATCGCACCCTTATCGCAGTAGGCGAGAATGGCGAGCAGAACTATGAGTTCCAGGTGAAGAACCAGTATGAGTTCAGCTCGAAGGGGCGCAAGCTCAAGGTGGAGATGATAGAGGAGGCCGACGGCATCAACCTGTTCTCGTGCGAGGGCGTGAGGTATCCGGTGGAGATTGTGTCGGTGAAGCAGAACACGTACGAGGTCATGGTGAATGGCGTGAGCTACCGTTATACGGTTGAGACGCCGTTCTCGTTGAAGCGCAGGCAGATACTTGCGGCGCAGAAGCCAGTCAATGAGAATGAGGAGTTGCGTGCGCCGATGCCTGGCAAGATAAACGCAGTGCACGTTAAGGTGGGTCAGGAGGTTAATCCTGGTGACGCGTTGCTTGTGCTTGAGGCCATGAAGATGCAGAACACGTTGACAGCGACATGCAAGGGCAAGGTTATCGGTGTCAGCGTGCGCGAGGGTCAGAATGTGAGCAAGGACGACCTGCTTGTGGAGATTAAGCGGTCGTAACTTATAAGTCTGCGACTCGACGGTGAAATATAACGGCTCGGGTGATGCACGTCATCCGAGCTTTTTTTATCGATAGGCTATGGCAAAGAAGAATACGGGAGCGCCAGTTGCTACGGACTCTGTGGCGGCTATGGCGGCGTTGGGTGGTAAGATGCCCCCCCAGGCGCCTGACTTTGAGGAGGCGGTGCTTGGCGCGATATTGCTGGACAAGGACGCGTTGCAGAACGTGGTGGAGATATTGGAGCCGGAGCATTTCTATGTTGAGGCTAACCAGCGTATCTATGCGGCCATGTTGCGGCTGAACGGGCTTATGGCGCCGATAGATATGCTCACTATGTGCGAGGAGTTGAAGCGCACGGGAGAGCTTGAGGCGGTGGGTGGCAGGGTGTATATTGCCAAGCTGACGAGTCGTGTGGGAGCGGCTGTGAACATTGAGTATCATGCGAGGATAATATTCCAGAAGTACTTGCAGCGGTCGCTGATACATTTGGGAGGGGACATGATTACGAGCGGGTATGACGAGTCGAAGGACGTGGAGGACCTGCTTGAGGAGGCGGAGAACAACCTGTTCACGTTGTCGCAGGGCAGCATGAAGAGGGATGTTATACAGATCAGCTCGAGTATAGACGAGGCGATAGTGCAGATGGAGGCTGCTGCGAAGCGCGAGGATCAGCTGAGTGGCATAGCGAGTGGCTTTAAGAAGATAGACCAGATAACGATGGGGTGGCAGCCTGCGACAATGGTTGTCATAGCGGCCCGCCCGGCAATGGGCAAGACGGCGTTCGTGTTGTCGATGGCGCGTAAGATGGCGATAGAGCATGGCACTCCGATAGCGATGTTCTCGTTGGAGATGAGCAATGTGGAGCTAGTGAAGCGTCTTATGACGGCGGAGACGGAGATACCGTCGGAGAAGATAAAGAGCGGGCGCCTGACATCGGAGGAGTGGCAGCATTTTAACGACAGGATAGGCAGGTTGAGGAACGCCCCGATATATATAGACGACACGCCGGGGCTGTCGGTGTTTGACTTGCGGTCGAAGGCGCGAATATTGAAGAAGAAGCATAATATACAGTGCATCATCATAGACTATCTGCAACTTATGACGGCGTCGGCGATGAAGCCTGGCAGTCGTCAGGAGGAGGTGTCGATGATTTCGCGCTCGTTGAAGGGGTTGGCTAAGGAGCTGAATATCCCGGTCATAGCGTTGTCGCAGTTGAACCGTAATGTGGAGGGCAGGACGTCGGAGAAGGGAGGTATAGACAGTAAGCGGCCGCAGTTGTCGGACTTGCGTGAGTCGGGAGCGATAGAGCAGGATGCGGATATGGTGTGTTTCATACATAGGCCGGAGTATTATCATATATTGGATGACGGGAAGGGGAACTCGTTGGTGGGGATGGCGCAGTTTATCATTGCGAAGCACCGTAGTGGACGAATAGACGATGTGTTGTTGCGGTTTCAGGCGGAGCTTATACGCTTTGAGGATTTGGAGGCAGGCGCGGACTTGCTGAACCGGGAGGAGCCTACATCGTCGTCGAACGAGATATTGTCGAGGGCAAATTCGGAGTCGGGAGGTGGTTATCTGCCTGACTTGTCGGCCATGAAGGGTGACGACACTCCATTTTAGGGGGTGTGGCAGGAGGGAAGAGGGGGGTGTGAGGGTACGTGTGGTACTTAATGTCGTAGGTGATACACGTAAAATGGGGGTGTGGAGGGATAAAAGTGCTGACTGTTATTTACTTTTGGGTCGACAAAAGAACAAACGAGCCGTAAGGCGTGAGTGCCGGAGGCTGTAACCAGAAGTATAAAAGAACAGTTATGGCAAACATTGAAGCAGAAGTTGAGGAGTTCATGGGCAAGATTATTGCCAAGAACCCTAACGAGCCCGAGTTCCACCAGGCAGTTCGTGAGGTTGTGACCTCTCTGATGCCTTACATTGACGAGAATCCTCAGTACAAGACTGCTAAGATTCTTGAGCGCATGGCAGAGCCTGAGCGCACTATCATCTTCCGTGTGCCCTGGCTTGATGACAAGGGCAACATCCAGATCAACAGGGGTTTCCGTGTAGAGATGAACTCTGCCATTGGCCCGTATAAAGGTGGTCTTCGTTTCCACCCGACTGTTAACTTGGGCGTGTTGAAGTTCCTTGCGTTCGAGCAGGTGTTGAAGAACAGCCTGACGACCCTTCCTATGGGTGGTGGCAAAGGTGGTTCTGACTTTGACCCGAAGGGCAAGTCGGACGCGGAGGTTATGCGTTTCTGCCAGAGCTTCATGACAGAGCTTCAGCGCCATATTGGTCCTGACACTGACGTTCCTGCTGGTGACATTGGTGTTGGTGGTCGTGAGATTGGCTACCTCTTTGGTCAGTATAAGCGTTTGCGCAACGAGTTCACTGGTGTCCTCACTGGCAAGGGACTTGGCTGGGGCGGTTCTTTGATTCGTCCTGAGGCTACGGGCTATGGTGTTGTGTATTTCTGCACAGAGATGCTTGCGACCCAGGGCAAGGACTTCAAGGGTAAGAGGGTGCTCATTTCTGGTTCTGGCAATGTGGCGCAGTTCGCATGCGAGAAGGCTAACCAGATGGGTGCCAAGGTTCTCACGTTGTCGGACTCTAACGGTTACATTCTTGATGAGGACGGCATTGACGCTGAGAAGCTTGCCTTCGTGATGGAGTTGAAGAACGTCAAGCGTGGCCGTATCAAGGAGTATGTGGCTAAGTATCCGAGCGCTAAGTACTTCGAGGGTGAGCGTCCATGGGGTGTCAAGGCGGATATTGCTCTTCCTTGCGCTACCCAGAACGAGATCAATGAGGAGGATGCTAAGAAACTCGTGGCTAACGGTGTATACTGCGTGTGCGAGGGTGCTAACATGCCTTCTACGAATGAGGCTATCAACATCTTCCAGTCGGCCGCTAACTTCCTGTATTCTCCTGGCAAGGCGTCTAACGCTGGTGGCGTGGCTACCTCTGGTCTTGAGATGACTCAGAACAGCGAGCGTTTGTCGTGGACACGTGAGGAGGTTGACGCTAAGCTGCACCAGATCATGGTTGGCATCCATGCCACTTGCGCTAAGTATGGCAAGGAGAAGGATGGCCACATCAACTACGTGAAGGGCGCGAATATTGGCGGCTTCGTGAAGGTGGCTGATGCCATGATGGCTCAGGGCCTTGTATAAGTAGGCAATCGTAGGCGGGGTGTCCCGCTGAGATATAGAAATGTGTATGGCCCGTCGCAGGAAGCTGCGGCGGGCTTTTGGTGTTATTTGTTTATTATTGAAGGAATGGCGGGGTGGGGGTATTCGTCACTCGCACGGAGGGGGAATGGGGGGTGTGGGAGGGGAGATTGTGGTGTGGATTTGTAGGATGGTGGTGGTTTTGGTGGAAATTGTGCGTTGAGGGGAATATTTGTTTTCTTACGAGGAAGTGAGGATGAGTGGTGATGCTTCGGGCATGCTTCTTTTATGCTTGTTTTATGCACCTTTGTAGGAGTTTTGTAGGAGTTT
>CAZPPW010000007.1:0-26419 GCA_964588595.1 uncultured Marinilabiliaceae bacterium | reverse complement strand
GTAGGAGTTTGGTAGGAGTTGGAGGGTGGATTTGGAGGGGAGTGGGAGATTTTTGGGTGGTGTGGTGAAACATAGGGTGAGGGATATCGTAGAGGAGGGATAGGATGGGGAAGTGTGAAAAGTGGGGGATAGTGGGGTGGGGGTGTTGGTTATGTCGGATAAAGGGAGTACATTAGTGAAGTCAAAGTCAAGGTAAAAGTAGAAATATCAAGTCAGATGAAATATAGGAACTATCTTGCGATGGTGTTGCTGTCCATGAGTGTTGTGGCGTGCAGCAAGGATGATGATTCGTCGTCGGTTGTGCCGGATGAGCCGGAGAGGGGGTTGTCGTTTTCGTTGACGAGCAAGAGTGTGAGCACGTCGAAGAGTGGCGGCATATACACGGTGTCGTTCTTGGCGCCAAGGGCGGATGAGGTGGCGGTGGAGAGCACGGCGGAGTGGGTGTTGGCGGAGGTTACGACACAGTCGGACACGTCGGGTGTTATTAATATCACGGTAGGTGAGTATGAGGTGGGGGATGCGTTGACGGACTATGACCCGCGGTCGGCGAGTATACGTGTGAGCATGGGCGAGGAGATGGAAGAGATAAGTGTGGAGCAGGCGCCGGAGGATTTGCTTGAGCCGGACGAGTCGTCGAAGATAAATTCGATATTGCAGGAGTATAATATCAGTTATGAGGGATTGACGAGCTATAAGGTGACGTTCACCACTAACGGTGAGTTCACTGTGACATCGCCGTGGTGGATTTCGCTGAAGGACACGCCGGTGCAGACGCCTGTGAGCGGGACTAAGTCGCAGTATAGCGTGGAGGCGGATATTGTGGTGTTGGCTAATTATGCGGATGAGTCGCGGTTGGACAGCATATCGTTTGACCTTGGTGATGCGCACTTTGCGTGCAAGTTCAACCAGGAGGAGACGGGTTGGAGCTTTGTGGGCATGGAGCGTGGGGCATTGGAGATTGCCCAGGACATGAAGTTGGGTTGGACTATGGGTGGCGCGTATAAGACGGATGAGGGTTTGGCGAATAATTGCAGCGCGTTGACGGAGTGGATGGTGGACTCTGTGGCGGCGTATAACATAAACGTGGTGCGTTTCCCAGTGATGGTGTTTGACACTGTGGCGAAGGCGCCTAACAGCTATTGGACGAGCGGGTTGGGGGATTTGGCGAAGGCTGTGGCAGGGAAGGGGAAGTATGCGATAGTGACGGTGTCGGATGGGGGGTGGCTTTTGCGGCAGTTGGCGAAGAGCGACACTACGGAGTATTATAACTTGTTTGTGAACACGTGGAGGGAGATAGCGGCGATGTTTGATGAGAATGATGACCATGTGATATTCGAGTCGTATGGGGATTATTCGGCGGATGAGTATGGTGAGACGGCGTCGGGGAATATGAAGAGGTTGAATGAGCTATTTGTGCAGACGGTGCGTAGGTCGGGCAAGAACAACTATAAGCGTTGTCTTGTGATACCGTTTGACGCGCGTAGTGGGGAGACTGTGAGCATGCCTGGGAATGACGTGGTAGAGGGGAGGATGTTCACGTCGTGCAAGTTCTATGAGCCGGAGGAGTATGTGTATGGAGGAGGGAAGAAGTTGTGGGGTGCGCCGTTCTCGTCGGCGAGTGAGGATTGGTCGTCGTCGTATGGAGAGGAGAGCGTCGGGCAGTATTTCTCGGATTTACAGGCCAAGCTGAATAGTGATGTGCATGGTGTGCCGGCGTTGTTGACTGAGTTTGGGACGGTGATGCATGGTACGGAGGCGTTGTATGGCAGTTCGGAGGGATATTACGCTAACCAGGTGGCACTTGCGGCACGTGATAATGGGTTTGTGCCGATGATATATGACGACTCGACGGTGTCGGTGGGGAGCTTTGGCATATTCAACTACGCCAATCAGAATGGTTTTGTGGGGCGTAGGGAGTATGTCACGGCATACGGCATGGCAGGAGACGGGGCGGCATATAGCACGGAAGATGAGAGTGCGGGCGAGGAGTAGCGTCTGAGCCAAAGATATAGAGCGCGACGGGGTTGGAGGACGACCTCGCCGCGCTCGGTGTATGCAATAAGTAAAGAAGAAATGACAGAGAGAGAAAATGAGAGGCCTCTGATAATGATAACAAATGATGACGGGGTTATGGCGCCAGGCATCAGGGTGTTGTCGGAGGTGGCGTTGCGGTATGGTGACGTGGTGATAGTGGCGCCGGACGGGAGTAATTCGGGCAAGAGCCATTCGTTCACGGTGTGTGATGAGTTGCGGATAAGGCGTTGCGCGGGGTTTGGCCGTGCGGTGTGTTATGCTGTGAAGGGTACGCCGGTGGATTGTGTGAAGTTGGGGTATCATGGGTTGGTGGATCGTAGGCCGTCGGTGATATTGTCGGGGATAAATCATGGGAGCAATACGAGTATCAGTGTGCATTATTCGGGGACGTTGGGTGCGGCTCGTGAGGCGGCTATGGTTGGGGTTGTGGGTATAGGGTTCTCGTATGCGAATAATGATGAGGGAGCGGACTTGGAGGAGGCGTCACGTGTGGCGGATGCCGTCGTAGGGGCGTATTTTGAGGGGCGGTTGCCAAAGTCGAGCTTTTTGAGTGTGAATATACCGCGGGGGCGTGTGCAGGGTGTGAGGATAGCGCGTATGGCTATGGGGAAGTGGGTGGAGAGGCCGATACATTATCGTTCGCCTATGGGACAGGAGATGTATTGGTTGGACGGGTCGTTTGACAATTATGACAAGGATGCGGAGGATACGGATGAGGCGATGATAGCGCGGGGTTGGGCGTCGATCACGCCGTTCAGGCTTGATGTGACGGACTATGACGTGATAGGGAGTGAGCCGGATTTTCATATTAACCTGTAAGTGAGAGATATGACGATAGACAAGACGTGGGTAGGTTTTGTGGTTGGGATGGTGATGCCCGTGGTTACGACGTTGCTGTTCTTCAAGTTCGCGTACGGGGGTCAGTTGGGGTTCTTTGAGTTTTTGGGGCAGATGATGGAGATAAGCGGCATGGGGATGTTGCTGGCTGTGAGTTGTCTGCCGAACCTTGCGGTGTTCACTGTGTTTGCGTATACGGACAAGCTGAAGGTGTCGCGGGGGATATTCTTGGCGACGTTGATATATGCGTTCGCTATTGTCGTTGTGAAGTTCATCTTGTAAATGAAGTACTACATTATAGCTGGCGAGCCATCGGGGGATCTGCATGGCTCGAACCTTATGAAGGCTCTGAAGGTGGAGGATGAGGGGGCGGAGTTCAGGTTTTGGGGAGGGGACTTGATGGGAGCGGTGGGAGGGACGCTTGTGCGGCATTATCGTGACACGGCGGTGATGGGTGTGTGGGATGTGTTGACGCACTTGGGGAAGATAAGGAGGAACTTTGCGTTTTGCCGTAAGGATATAGGTGAGCATGTGCCGGATGTGTTGATCTTGATAGATTACCCTGGGTTTAACTTGCCGATGGCGGAGTGGGCTCATGAGCGTGGGATAAGGGTGTATTATTATATATCGCCCAAGGTGTGGGCGTCGAAGGAGTATAGGATAAAGAAGATGCGGAAGTGCATAGACCGTTTGTATTCCATAATGCCGTTTGAGCCAGAGTATTTCGCCAAGAAGGAGTTGGGGAACGTGTATTATTGCGGTAACCCGGTTATGGACGCGATAGAGGGTCGGGCTCATGCGGAGGAGACGGGAGAGGCGTTCAGGGCGCGTGTGGGGTTGACGGATAAGCCTATTGTGGCGTTGTTGCCTGGGAGCAGGGTTGCGGAGTTGAAGTATAACTTGCCGGAGATGATGCGGTTGACGGAGGAGTTCGGGGGTTGTCAGTTTGTGATTGGCGGTGCGCCATCGTTCACGGCTAAGGATTATGAGAAGTACGTGGGGGACAGGGGGATAAAGGTGTTGTTTGGTGAGACGTATGACTTGATGAGGCATGCGGAGGCGGCGGTTGTGACATCGGGCACGGCGACGTTGGAGACGGCGTTGTTGCGTTGTCCGCAGATAGTGATGTATTTGATGTGGGGTGGAGGGTTTAGTGACTGGGTGGCGCACTTGTTCATAAAGGTGCCGTATATCAGTTTGGTGAATTTGATATTGGGGAGGGAGTCGGTTACGGAGTTGTTTCAGAAGCGTTATTCGTATGAGCGGTTGAAGGGGGAGTTGGGGGAGCTTATGGCGGACACGCCACGGCGTCGGCGGATGTTGGCTGACTATGAGGAGTTGGCTGGGCGCGTGGGTGGCGCGGGGTGCAGTGGTCGTGCGGCGCGGGATATGGTGGAGCACTTAAAGGGTTGAGGTAGAGATGTTGGAGTTGTATAAGAAGGAGATAGGGACGTTCTTTGGCAGTGCCACGGGTTATCTTGTGGTTGGGGTGTTCCTGGTGTTGACGTGGCTGATGTTGTGGGTTGTGCCATCGGAATTTAACGTGATATATGGGGGGTATGCGACGTTGGGGTCGCTGTTTGATATAGCGCCGTGGATATATTTGTTCTTGGTGCCGGCGATAGCGATGCGTCTTATAGCGGAGGAGCGTAGGAGTGGGACGATAGAGTTGTTGCTGATACGTCCGTTGTCGTCGTGGCGGATCGTTATGGCGAAGTATATGGCGGGGTTGTCGTTGGTGTGCCTGTCGATATTGCCGACGGTGGTGTATGTGGGTGTGGTGTGGGATATGGGGTCGCCGGAGGGGAATATAGACATGGGTGGGACGTTGGGGTCGTATGTGGCGTTGTTGCTGTTGGCTGCGTCGTATATGGCAGTTGGGGTATTCGCGTCGTCGGTTACGGATAATCAGATAGTGGCGTTTGTGTTGGGGGCGGCACTGTGCGCGGTTTTGTATGTGGGGTTTGACATGGTGGGGTCGGTGTCGCCGCAGTCGGAGTGGTCGGCGTGGGCGATGGACGTGGGTATAGCTCAGCATTACTCGTCGATAAGCCGTGGGGTGGTGGACAGCAGGGATGTGTTGTATTTCGTGGGGTTGTGCGTGGTGTTTTTGAGCATGACGTCGGCGTTGGTGAGCAGGAGCCGTGGGCGTTGGCGTAGGCCGGGGTGGTGTATTGGGTTGTGCGTTGTGGTGTTGCCGTTGGTATCGTCGGTGGGACATTGGAGGGTTGATTTGACATCGGAGGGGCGTTACACATTGTCGGAGGTGACAAAGTCGAGGGCAGACAGTTTGAGGGCGACGGTGGTGGTGAACCTGTATTTGGGGGGCGATTTGAACCCTGGGTTTAGGCGTTTGAGGCGTCAGGTGGTGGATATTTGCGAAGAGATAAACTCGTATGCGGCAAAGGACATCAGGTTGGTCAGCATAGACCCTGGGGAGATGGATGGGGACGTGGCGAAGCGGTTTGGGGAGGAGCTGGAGAAGGCGGGGTTGGCGGGAGTGCCTGTGTTTGAGACGAAGGAGGATGGGCAAAAGACGAGGACGGTGGTGTATCCGTATGTAAGGGTGAGCATGAGCGACAAGAGCGTATGGGTGAACCTGCTGGAGAACGTGGCGGGTTTGAGCGGTGAGGAATCGTTGAACCGGTCGGTGGAGGGGATAGAGTATAAGATGACGGAGGCTTTGACGCGGTTGACGCGGGAGAGCGTGCCGAAGGTGGCGTTTTTGGAGGGGCATGGGGAGTTGGAGGAGATAGACGTGAGGAGCGCGACGGAGGCGTTGGCGCAGTATTTTGATGTGGACAGGGGGCGTGTGGGTGGCGACTGGCGCATATTGGAGCCGTATAAGGTGTTGATTGTGGCTAAGCCTACGGAGCGTTTCGCGGAGCGTGATAAATATGCGATAGACCAATATATAATGCATGGGGGGCGGGTGTTGTGGCTTGTGGACGCGGTGAGCCTTACGTTGGACTCGCTACGAGGAAGCTCGCAGACGGTGGGAGTGGGGGTTGACGTGAACCTTATGGACCAGTTGTTTGTGTATGGGGTGAGGATACGTCAGTCGGTTGTGGAGGATGTGAATTGCGGTATGGTGCCGATCAGCGTGCCGACGCGAGAGGGTCAGACACAGATTGTGCCTATGCCGTGGATGTTTGGGCCTCTAATGGCGACGAATATGCTGAGCGCGGTGACTAAGAACGTGAGCTATGTGCATGGGGATTTTGCGAGCCCGATAGACACTGTGGGAGAGGGGATGGATGTGGTTAGGACGGCGTTGTTGAGGACGTCGGGCATGACGAGGGTGGACGAGGTGCCCGTGGTGGCGCGATTGTCGACTATACATGAGGAGCCGCGAGCGGAGGAGTTTCCGCATAGACATGTGACGATGGCGGTGCTGGAGGAGGGTCGATTCAGGTCGGTGTTCTCACACAGGCCAGTGCCGAAGGGTGTGGAATATGCGGGCAAGAGGGTTGAGGAGAGCGAGCGGACCAAGATGATAGTGGTGGGAGATGGGGACGTGATACGCAATGATGTGCGGTTCCGGCATACACAGAATCCGACGGTGGTGCCGTTGGGGTATGACGAGATGACACGGCAGACGTATGGGAACAAGGAGTTTATAGTCAACGCTGTGCAGTATTTGGCGGATGATGATGGTCTTATGGGGTTGAGGAACAGGACGTTCGCGTTGCGGTTGTTGGATCGTCAGCGCATTGCGGAGGGGACTACGGGGTATAAGGTGGTGGCGTTGTTGGCGCCGTTGGTGCTTGTGGGTGTCATAGGAGGAGTGATAACGATAATGCGGCGGAGGATATTCGCCAGAAAATCAAACATATAAGATATGAAGAAGCAGATAGTGACGAAGAATGCGCCTGCGGCTATTGGGCCGTATAGTCAGGGGATAGAGATAGACGGGACGGTGTACGTGTCGGGACAGTTGGGGTTGGTGCCGGAGACTGGGGAGTTTGCCGAGGGGGGCATTGAGGGGCAGGCGCGGCAGGCGTTGCGTAACGTGCGGGCTATATTGGAGGCGGCCGGGTTGACGATGGGGGATGTGGTGAAGACGACGTGTTTGTTGCAGGACATAAGGGACTTTGGGGCATTTAATGAGGTGTATAAGGAGTTTTTCGAGGGTGTGGCGCCGGCGCGTTCGGCGTATGCGGTGGCGGGTATACCTAAGGGAGGGTTGGTGGAGATAGAGGTGGTGGGGGTGAAGTAGGGTAGGGGAGAGGGTGGAATATAACAGGTAGGGAATATGAACCCCGCGGTTGGAGAGGCCGCGGGGATTTTCGTGTATAATTTTTCGTGAGATATATAGGGGACAAACTGTTTTTTTATGGGGGACAAATTATCATGGGTTGAATTTTTTTATGGGGGACAAATTGTTAGGGATGGGGGACAAATTATCATTTGAGGGTTGGAGGATGATTTGGGTAGCATTGGGTTCAGTATTGTTTCAGTATATTGGGGTGGGGAGGGAGCAGTTTTATCAGTATATTGTCAGTATCTGGGTATATGGAGGAGGGGCGCAGGGCCGATGTACGTAGGGCTGGGCGGGGATTGGGGAGGATTTGGGATAGTTTTGTGTGGTTTTGGTGGAGTTTGTGGGATGGAGGGTGGTGTGAGGTAAAAAGGGGCGCGTGGTAGGCTGGGGAGGTAGAAATTACTATCTTTGCGTATATGCGTAATAGTAAGACAAGGGTAGTAGTAGGGCTCTCGGGTGGCGTGGACTCGAGTGTGGCGGCGTACGTGTTGCGCGAGCAGGGGTATGACGTGGTGGGGTTGTTCATGCGGAATTGGACGGACAGTACGGGCGTGTTGAAGGGAGATTGCCCGTGGATGGATGACAAGTATGACGCGGAGTCGGTGGCACGCAAGTTGGGGATAGGGTTTGAGTTTGTGGATTTGAGTGTGGAGTATAGGGAGCGTGTGGTGGACTATATGTTTGCGGAGTATGCGGCGGGGAGGACGCCTAATCCGGACGTGTTGTGCAATAGGGAGATTAAGTTTGACAGTTTCATGCGGGCTGCGGAGGCGTTGGGGGGGGAGTATGTGGCGACGGGTCATTATTGTCGTAGGGGAGAGAGTGTGGTTGAGGGAGGGAGGGTTTCGTATTCGTTGTTGGCGGGGGTGGATGGTAATAAGGATCAGAGTTACTTCTTGTGCCAGTTGAGTCAGGGTCAGTTGTCGCGTGCGATGTTCCCGATAGGGGGGATGACTAAGCCGGAGGTCAGGCGTATAGCTACGGAGTTGAATTTGGTCACGGCTCATAAGAAGGATTCGCAGGGGATATGTTTTGTGGGTAAGGTGGATTTGCCTGTGTTCCTGCAACAGAAGTTGCGTGCGGAGGAGGGCAAGGTGTTTTTGATAGATCGGGATGCGGAGATATTCGGTAGGGATTGGAGTGGGGCGTATAGGGAAGAGCCGGATGTGGAGGAGTTGGAGCGGTTGTCGATGGCATACGCGTTGCATCCTAAGTATGGTCGGAAGGTTGGTGTGCATCAGGGGGCTCAGTTTTACACGATAGGTCAGAGGAAGGGGTTGTATATTGGAGGGTTTGCGGAGCCGTTGTTCGTGATAGGGACGAACGTGGAGCATAACCAGGTGTATGTGGGTATGGGTGAGGATCATCCGGGGTTGTATAGGCGTGTGTTGAAGGTGGGGAGGGGAGAGGTGCATTGGATAGAGCCGAGTGAGGCGATGGTGGTGGGCGAGACGCGGCGTTATCGTTGCAGGATAAGATATAGGCAGCCGTTGCAGGATGGGAGGGCGGTGGTTACGGGTGAGGGTTTGTATTTCGTGTTTGATGAGGCGCAGAGGGGAGTCACGCCGGGTCAGTTTGCGGCGTTGTATGATGGTGACAAGGTGGTATGCTCGGGGCCGATAGCGTATTGAGAGGGTATGGGACGTAGGATAATGGTGGCTGTGGTGTGCCTGGTGATGCCGGTGGTGGTGTTGGCGCAGGGTGCGAGTGGTGTGGCTCAGCAGATTGTTAGGGGTAGGCTTCGTACGGCGTGCAAGCATAGTGGGATAGACCGGGTTAGGACGTATGAGGTGTCGTCGGGGGAGATACCGCGGGCGTTTGACGGGTTCAGGATATTGTTCATAACTGACACGCATTATCCGAGTCGGTTTGATGAGGAGGCGTTGGAGGGTTTGGAGGAGTTGATAGAGGAGTTGTCGGCTGACGCGATGATATTGGGAGGGGACTATCAGGAGGGTTGCGAGTATGTGGACCGTATTATAGGTGGGCTTATGAAGAGGGTGCCGCGGTATGGGGCGTATGGCGTGTTGGGTAACAATGACAAGGAGCGTTGTACGGACAGTATCAAGTCGACTATGCGGGCGTATGGGGTGACGATAGTGGAGGATACGGCGGTTATGATAGAGAAGGGTTATTCGCATATTGTGGTGGCTGGCGCGGTCAATCTGTTCAGGGGAGTGGAGAAGACGCCGTCGCCCACGTTGGGGTTGAAGGGTAGTGATTTCGTGATATTGGTGACGCATACGCCGGACTATGCTGAGGAGCAGGACATAACGAATGCGGACTTGACGTTGGCTGGTCATACGCATGGTGGTCAGGTGACGTTGTTTGGCGCGATAGCCCCTGTGACATCGTCGAGGTATGGTCAGAGGTTCTTGAAGGGGTTGAACTATACGAGTGCGGGCAGGGCGGTCATAACGTCGACGGGAATTGGGACGTCGCGGTTGGCGGTTCGGTTGTTTGCGCCGAGTGAGGTGGTATTGTTGACGTTGCGAAGTTGGAGCCATGGGGATTTATTGCCGTCGCCTGATGTGGAGTATGGCAATGGAGTACACTTGACTCAGCCGATAAAGTATAGACGGCGGATCAGGCAGGAGACCTTAGAGAAGCCGAGTAAGATGTAGAAAATATAGACAGTATGAACAAGATAATCTTATATGCGATGATAGCAGCATCTTCATTGACATATATAGCGAATGCCCAAGGGCGGGAGATCACGATAGAGGACGTCACGGAGAGTTGGGACTTTTATCCGGAGCGTCCGAGGGAGTTGATGTCGACTGCTGATGGTCGGAGCTATACTATGTTGTCGCAGTCGGGTCGTCAGATAGAGCAGTACTCGTATGCTACCGGGGACAAGGAGGGGACGTTGGTAGACCTTGACAATCTGAAGGGTCAGTGTGGGTTGAGGAGTATAAGCGGGTATGAGATATCGTCGACTGGGGAGTTTGTCATGATATGGGGTAATGTGGAGTCGATATATAGGCGGTCGTATAAGGCGGATCATTACGTGATAGATGTGGCTCATAATGAGAGTTTCAGGTTGTCGGAAGGTGGAGGGGAGCAGGAGGCGTCGTTTGCCCCTAATGGTATGGTTATAAGTTACATTAAGGGTAACGATATCCACCTGTTCAAGTTGAAATATAGGAGCACGAGTGACGTGACTAAGGATGGGGAGAAGAACAAGATAATAAACGGTATACCGGACTGGGTGTATGAGGAGGAGTTCACTACGTCGAGGGCGTATGCGTGGAGCGCGGATAGCAGGCAGATAGCGTACGTGAAGTTTGACGAGTCGGATGTCAAGGAGTATTCGTTCCCGGTGTATAAGGCGAGCAATCCTACGGTGGAGGGTGCGGGGTTGTATCCGGAGGAGTATAGGTATAAGTATCCTAAGGCTGGGGAGAAGAATTCGAAGGTGTCGGTGCACATCTATGACCTTGACAGCAGGGTTACTAAGGATGTTGACCTTGGACGTGGGGACTATTATGTGCCGAGGATACTGTGGAGTGGGGTGGAGAATCAGTTGTGCGTGTTGAAGCTCAACAGGTTGCAGAATAAGATGGAGGTGATAGGGGTGAACTCACGGTCGCTTGTGAGCACGGTAATATTGACCGAGGAGGATGAGCGTTATGTGGATGAGGCGGCGTATTTGGACTTGACATATATTGACGGTGGGAATAAGTTTATCATAAGGAGTGACCGTGACGGGTGGAGTCATCTGTATCTGTATGAGAGTAATGGCACTATGAAGAAATGCCTTACTAAGGGGGATTTTGACGTCACGGAGTTCTATGGGGTAGACCCTACGGGGGGTATGATGTATTATCAGGCGGCAAAGAAGACGCCTATGGATAGGGAGGTGTACGCGTATAACATGAAGAAGGGGACTACTGTGGCTATATCGGAAGAGCCTGGCGATAACTCGGCCAGTTTCTCGAAGACGTTCAACTACTATGTGAGGAAGCATTCGTCGGTGACACATGTACCGACATATACCGTGTGCGACTCTAAGGGGAAGGATTTGCGTGATATAGTGGACAATAGCCGGCTTAACTTCGCGTTGCGTTATCGGTTCTTTGCGCCTAAGGAGTTCATGCAGGTGCCTGGGGCGGATGGTACGATGCTTAACGCATGGGTCATGAAGCCGAGGGACTTCAGTGAGGATAAGAGGTATCCGTTGTTGATGGTTCAGTATAGCGGTCCTAATTCTCAGCAGGTGCTTAACACGTGGTCGTTGGACTGGTGTCAGACGTTGGCGTCGAGGGGGTATATAGTGGCGTGTGTTGACCCGCGGGGTACGGGAGCGAGGGGTGTGGAGTTCAGGAAGTGCACGTATAGGCAGCTTGGTCGTTATGAGAGTGACGATCAGATAGCTGCTGCTATATATTTCGGTTCGTTGCCGTATGTCAATCCTGGGCGTATTGGGATATATGGGTGGAGTTTCGGTGGGTTTATGAGCACGTTGTGCCTATGCAAGACGGAAGTGTTCAAGATGGGCATAGCTGTAGCCCCGGTTATAAGTTGGAGGTATTATGATACGGTGTATACGGAGCGTTTCATGCGTACGCCAGAGGAGAATGCGGCAGGGTATGACGATAACAGTCCGTTGAGTCATGCTGAGACGTTGCATGGCAAGTATCTCATAATAGCTGGTACGGCCGATGATAATGTGCACTGCCAGAATCAGATGGAGATGGTCGACGCATTAGTGCAGGCTGGTAAACAGTTCGACATGTTCACCTATCCTAACCGTAACCATGGCATATACGGAGGCAGATGTCGTCAGCACCTCTATACGATGAAACTCAACTACGTACTCAATAACTTGTAGCATATTGCACGTCATGAAGCACGTCATATCAGCCTTGCTCCTTGTGCTCGCCAGTGTGTATTCGTGGGCGGGCAATACGATATCGTTCAAGCATCTGTCGATGCAGGACGGCATGTCGAACAACAAGGTCAATAACGTCTACCGAGACAATATGGGCTTCGTGTGGTTCTCCACGTCATGTGGGTTGAACCGTTACGATGGCTACACCATGACGGTCTTCATGCACTCCGATGCCGACAGTACGAGTCTGCCGGATAATACCGTGGTAAGCGTCACGGATATAGCGGACGACAAGTTGCTCGTGCGTACGTCGCACACCTACTCTATCTTCGATAAGCGTACTGAGACGTTCCACTCTGCGCAATATATCTTCGATGCGGCTCATGTGCGTGTGTGGGATGCTGTGGTATATGCCGACAAGTATGGTGATATATGGTTGACCGATGGTTCGGCGTGCTCGGTATACTCGGTGAAGAAAGACGCGGTCATACAACGTGCATTGTCGGGTGGCTCACAGTCACCTATCGCCTCTATATGCGAGGGCTCGGGAGGTACATACCTGGTGCACGATGATGGCACGATAGCTATCTGCACATTAGACGCCTCAGGCGCGTGGCGTGTCAAGACTACCGAGACGACACCCTTAGGCACCGACGACCCTATGCTCTTCATTGACAGCGGTGGCGACTATTGGGTAGTACTGCGTAATAGATTGGAGCTATGGCACAAGTCCGCCCAAACTGCCCAATGGACTAAACTCACGACCGACACACCCGAACCTTATAAGTCGCCCGGCTACGTGATATGTGGCGTAGTCGAGGATACCGACGGACGTATATGGGTGGCGAGTGACCACGGTGGCATCAATGTTATCGACCGAAGGAAGGCCAAGGTCATCGAGGTGCGTAGTCAGAAGAGCAGCGGACGCTCTCTCGTATCTAACGGCATAAGCTGTATATACGCCGACAATCAGGGATGCGTATGGGTAGGTGATGTCAGCATGGGTGTCTCCTACTTCGCCGAACCTATGTTCAAGTTCAGCATAGACAACCTCCAAATAGACGACATCGACCCCAACTTCGTAGCGCAAGTCAACACCATAGCTGAAGACGGTAAAGGCTCCATATACTACGGCACTAACGAGAACGGCCTACTACGCATCGACAAGGACGGCAAGAAACGTCTATTCCGCACCTCCAACAACGACAACTCCCTATCGAGCGACATCGTAGTATCACTCTGCCCCGACGATAAAGGCGGACTATGGATAGGCACCTTCCTCGGCGGACTATGCCACTACGACGGCAACAACCACTTCACACGCTACCACAACGCCCCAGGTATAGCCGACGCAGCCTCAGCCGACAACGTATGGGCCGTATGCCAAGAGGACGACCACCTATGGGTAGGCGCTCTCGCTAAAGGGCTCGCCATACTCGACATGAAGTCCAACACTTGGAAACAGCTATGCCAATCCAGCGGCCTACCCAACAACTTCGTACGCAAAATCGTCTCCCTACACGACGGACGTATGGCAATAGGCACCGCCAACGGCCTATGCGTCATCGACTCACGCAAGGACTACGAGATCACCACCATCGACGCATCCCTACTACCTAATGGAGCCGTCACCGACCTCTACTACGACTCACGCGACATACTCTGGGTATGCGGCAACGACGGTCTCAACGCCTTCGACGGCAAAACCCTCAAACCCCTTACCCACATCGGCCAACAAGACGGCCTACCCTCCGACGCCACCCTCGCCGTGACCGAAGATATGAACCGTGCCCTATGGGTCGCCACGGCAAGCGGTATGACAAGCATCGACGTCATGAAGGACGAGCGTAACAGCACCCTCAACACCAACTTATACAGCTATAACGATCAAGACGGCTTCTTCGGCAACTCAGTTAACGAGCGAGCCATAGCATGCACCTCCGACGGCTCTATCATAGTAGGCGGCGCCAACGGCGTCAATATATTCAACCCTACCGACATAAGCTACAACAAAGAACGCCCCTTCGTACACTTCACCTCCATCAGTACTTTCGGCAAACCGGCACCTATCGCCTCACATTCCACCACCGACTTCTCCATCCCCCAAGCCCTACCCTTCACCGACGCCATAGAGATGCCCTACAATGTCAACATGTTCACTATCTCCTTCTCCACCCTCAGCAACGTCCTCCCCGAGAAGGTCACCTACACCTACATGCTCAAGGGCTTCAACAACAACTGGATTACCACACGCGACAACTACGCCACCTACACCAACCTCGCCCCAGGCCACTACACCCTCATAGTACGTGCCGCCAACTGCGATGGGCTACCCTCCATCGATGATGCCACACTCTCCATATCCATACTCCCACCATGGTGGCGCACCATCTGGGCATACATCATCTATGCCATCGCCATCATTGCCGCAATATTCTTCTCTATCAAATGGATACGTGACCGCGATAAGGCCAAATACCAAATGCGCCAAATGGTGAGCGAAGTCGAAAAGCAGAAGCAACTCGACGACATGAAGCTGCGTTTCTTCACCAATATATCCCACGAGCTACGAACCCCCCTCAGCCTTATAATCTCCCCCCTCGAGAATATCCTCGACCAAATGCCACCCTCCGACGACAAACGCCCCCAAATAGAGCTCATCCACCGCAACGCACAGAAGCTCCTTGGTATGGTCAACCAACTCCTCGACTTCCGAAAAGCCGACAAGGGCGGCATGACTCTCAACCTATCTGAGGGCGACATGGTCGGATTCGCCTCCGAACTGTCCGACACCTTCGTCAAACTATCCGCCAAAGATATACACTTCTCCCTCAACGCCTCCGAACCCAATATCTACATGAAGTTCGACAAGGATAAGATGTCTAAGGTCGTCAATAATCTCCTCTCCAACGCCTATAAGTTCACACCCCCTGGCGGCTCCGTAACCCTCTCAGTGTCTCTCTCTCCCGACCATCAGAAAGCCATAATCTCAGTCACCGACACCGGCATCGGCATACCCGACGAGCATAAAGCCCACGTCTTCGAGCGTTTCTACCAAGTACCTCAGTCCGACGCCTCACTCGCCGGCAGCGGTATAGGCCTGCACCTCGTCAAAGAGTTCGTCACTATGCACAACGGCGATATACGTGTCGAAGACAACCCCAACGGTGGCTCCATATTCACCGTCGAGATACCCACCTCACTCGGCCTACCCTCCGACTCCATCGACACCACCGACAACGACGACGCCGAACCCATCCCCGAATCCTCACGCCTCAAGATTGCCATAGTCGACGACAACGACGACTTCCTTACCCTCCTTCGCGATACTCTCAAGTCCGACTATGACATCATCGAGGCCCACAACGGCTCCGAAGCCTACTCCAAAATCGTCGCCGAAGTGCCCAACCTTATCATCTCCGACGTCATGATGCCCATCATGGACGGCAACCAACTCTGCGCCAAGGTCAAGAACGATATACGCATCAGCCATATCCCCTTCATCATGCTCACCGCCAAGACCGCCGAAGAACACAACATCGAAGGCCTCACCAACGGTGCCGACGACTACCTCACTAAACCATTCAACCCACAGATTCTACGCCTAAAGATTAAGAAACTCATCGAGTTAGGCCAGAAACGTCATGAGATGTTCAAAAACCAGATAGACCCCGAACCCAGCGAGATCACCATAACTCCACTCGACGAGCAACTCATTCAGAAAGCCATATCCTACGTCGAGGACAACATCTCCAGCCCCAACCTCTCCGTCGAGGACCTAAGCCGCCACCTCGGTATGAGCCGCGTCCACCTCTACAAGAAGCTCGTATCCATCACCGGCCGCCCTCCAATAGAGTTCATCCGTGTCATCCGCGTCAAACGTGCCGCGCAAATGCTTCGCGACCCCCAACAAAACGTATCCGATGTAGCCTACGCAGTCGGCTTCAACAACCCCAAATACTTCTCCAAATACTTCAAAGAAGAGTTCGGAGTACTACCATCCAAATACAACGCCACACTCCAAAACCCCGACAACAACGACAATGCCACAGTCTGACACCCCACAACTTAACCCCCACCACAAGGACGAGTTCCCACCTGCCCACACGGCCGAGCATATCATAAACCGCACAATGGACAACATCTTCCATTGCGGACGCTCCGTCGAAGCCCACATCGAGCGCAAGAAATCCAAACTCGACTATGCCATGCCCCTGCCTCCCACACCCGACCAACTCGCACAAGTCGAGCAACTCGTCAACGAGGTTATCGACCAGCACCTCGACATCTCCTTCTCCTATATAACCCAACAGCAAGCCGCAACCGAATTCGACCTCAACCGACTCCCCGACGACGCCTCCCAAACTCTACGCGTCGTCTCTATCGGCAACTACGACCGATGCCTTTGCATAGGCCAACACGTGGCGAACAGTTCCCAAATCGGCCACGTCAAATTCCTCTCCCACGACTACGACCCCCAACGACATATCCTCCGACTCCGATTCAAAATCATACCCTAATCCTCCCCAAATCCTACCTACATCCCCCCTACATGCTCCATTATACTGACAACATAGTGACAATATACTGAAAAAAACACCCCATTATACTGAAACAATACTGACCCAAATCTGACCCACGTCCTACCCACGTCCTTCACACGTCCTCCAGATAACATTCCCACCCCCTAAAATAACGATTTCCACCCCATACACAAATCGTGCAACCAACATGCACAAATCGTGCAAAACCCCTCCCCGACACCCTCCCAACCAACCGAACAGTCCCCCCTCAACCACACACCGCGCCACACATCCCTATTTTCCGATTTTTCCCTATCTTTGCCTAAAATTCCACAACCACGAAATACAACTCTATACCTATGCCCCTGCGCCACATCCTCGCGACCCTCCTCGCACTACTCCCCCTCCTCGCCAATGCCCAAAAATCTCTCTCGGGCAACGGCTTCTCCTTCAACAAATCCAACGCCACACTCACCATCTCCTCCCCAAACCCCGACTGGAAAGCCATACGCCAACTATCCTCAACCACACAATCCATACACTTCAACCCCGACTGCGCACTCACCTCACTCCCCGACCAAGCCTTCAGCTTCTTCTCCGCACTCACCTCCGTCTCACTCCCACCCACCCTCACATCCCTCCCCGCCAAAGCCTTCTCACACTGCTCCGCACTCCAAACCGTCAACATCCCCAACACCATAACCTCCATAGGACAAGACGCCTTCTCCTTCTGCTACGCCCTCAAAAACATCTCCCTCCCCGACAAAATAACCTCCATCAACAGCAGCACCTTCGCCTACTGCTCCTCACTCCAATCCATCAAACTCCCTCCCTCACTCAACTACATCGGCTACAACGCCTTCGCCAACTGCACCTCCCTAACCTCACTCTCCCTCCCACAAAACATAACCACCATAGCCGACTACGCCTTCCACAACTGCACCTCTCTCACCTCCATATCCCTCTCCCGCGACCTCCAATCCATCGGCGAGCACGCCTTCCGCAACTGCTACGCTCTCACCTCACTATCACTACCCGACAACCTCAAGTCCATCAACGACAACGCCTTCTTCAACTGCACCTCACTCGCCTCCATCACCATCCCCGAAAGCGTCCAACTAATACGACGCAGCGCTTTCGCCAACTGCACCTCACTCGCCTCCGTAACACTCTACGCCAACCGACAAACGCTCGCACAAGACGTATTCGCCAACTGCACCGCGCTCCACACCGTCACCATACTCTCCAATGGCAACCACAACGACAAACGCTTCATCCTCCTCGACACCACAAACCCCGACATGAAAAACTCGCACGCCGACAACATATTCCCCTTCCACCAAGCCACACTCATCTACAACCCCTCCACCACCTGGATCGGCGACAACGACAACCAAAACCTCCGCTTCTACTTCAACTCATTCCGCCACAAATAACCTCCACCACCCCACATCATACAAGACTACTCCACCTCCCCCCGCCTCACCAGCATCAACAACTCCCGCCCCCTCCTGTCAATAAGCATAAGCGTATCCCCCTTCACCTGCACGCCACGTATCCCATCAAGTGCCTCATTAATACTATTTTCCGTACCCACCGACTGCCCAAGCCGCTTAGTCACACCTATTTCACTAAGCCTCAACCCGCTCCCCTCCAACCTGTACTGCCCAAAGAACAAGTTCACCGAGTTATTCCCACTAAACTCGCCCGAATCGCCAAACTCTATATACGGCGTCTCATCCGGGTCTACAATACTCCCCGACTGGGCTCGCGTTATCTCCCATTGCCCCCTAATGTCAGGCGTACGCACCGATGCGCCGCACGACGTGAGTAACCCCACTGCGCCCAAAAGAACCATCTGCCAATCTTTCATAATGTCTACTATTAATGAGTTTATCATACCCACAACGGCAAATATACGCTTTACCCTCCTCCCCTCCAAGGCGAATTGTAGTGTTACGTATGATGGATTGTCATATAAAATGTTTTACTTCGCGTAATTATTTAAGAATATTTCATACAACGATAGGCATGGAGGATTGCACAGTAAAAGGGATACAGAGCCTCATCGACGGCTCGTATTATGGCGACAGGATAGGCATCATCGAAAATGTTGCCGCGTTTTCGCCTATCAAAAACCCGTATAAGTTGTGCATGTTCGTAATCATGTTCGTTCGCTCAGGTCGTGTCGAGATGACCGTCAACAGCGTCGACTACGTCCTCCAGCAAAACGACATGTTTGTCGTCTCCCCAAACTTCGTCCTCGACAAGTTCAATGCAAGCGTCCTCGCCGACGTATGCGGACTATGCTTCTCGGTCGATTGCGCCACCGAGACCTCCGCCTCATTCTCCAATCGAGCCGACGTGCTGCTACACCTCAGCGTAAGCCCACATCTCCACGCCACACACGCCGCCATAGAGAACATGTCCGGCTATGTCGAGCTCCTCAAGCATAAGTTCATGGAGGCCGATAATGACCTCAACGAAAAAATAATATCCGCTCTGGTCGACGCCGCCTTCAACGAGATGGTAGGCTCTATTTCCGCCGACGCCGACGACATATTCGGTGGCTACACCTCCGCCGACACCATTTTCCGCAACTTCCTCACTCTCCTCGATGCCACTAAGCCACGTGGACGACGCGTCGACGAGTACGCCGAGAAACTCCAAATATCTCCCAAATACCTCTCCACAGTATGCCGACGCAAAAGCGGCATGACCGCCATACAGGTGATAAACAAAACAGTCTTAGCCGACGCCATAAACGAGCTCCGCAACGACAACAAGAGCATCCGCGACGTGGCTATGGAACTCGGGTTCCCCAACCAGTCCTTCTTCGGCACATTCATGAAGAAGCACACAGGCCTTTCACCCCTCCAGTTCCGCAACAGAAGCCTCAGAGGCGAGGAAAAGAAGAAACGAAAGAAGAAAGAATAATGCCCACCCAAAATACACACCAAGGCGTAAAGACTATTGTCTTTGCGCCTTTTTCGTTACTCAAAGATGTCAGCCGTGATCGCTACGTTCGAGATATGGAACGGCAACGCCAGCGACGTGGCCGACGATGCAAGGTGTAGCCTGATAAGCATAGCCTGCCCAGGCGCAAGATGTATCGACGTGTTGAACGAGTCCGTACGCGGCGCGTTAGATGTCGACTCAAGGTTTGCGTCTCGCTGCCCAACAGTGAGGTTGCGGAAAAAGTCATACCCCAAGGCGCATTTTATCGAGTATTGCTGACTCGATGTCGTCGTCAGCGATATGTTGCTCACCCGCAGATACTTCTCTTTGTTGATGAGTTTCAGTTGCACATATTCGCCATTTGTCGGGTCCGTCGACCATATCCCCCCTATGGGCATCACCCCATTGGCCGTCAACTCCAAACCCCTGATCGACGAGAGCCGTAGCGAGAACGTGCTGTTGTCAAGCGGGGCGTTGACGTCTTGCCAGTTCACCGTGATCTGGTCTTTCCTCTGTGGATACTCGCCTTTGCCGCCCACTTTGATGTAGGCCGACCCCGATGGCGTGGTTATCTTGAGGTTTCCCGCGCTTGGCGTCGTCGAGCTTGGTGCATAGCACACCACAATCTGCGCCGGCGTGTTCGTGAAGAATTGTAGCGAGTCCTTAGGCGTGCTGCCCGGCGAGCGCGATATCTTGAACCCCGCTGGTGCGAGTATCGTGATTTGTTTCCTATGGTTCAGCACATGCCGTGTCGACAGCCCCTCAATGTCCACAATATCCACCACCTGCCACGCCGTGTCGCCAATGAACACGTCGCCCATATTGATCTCCTGCTCCGAGGCCACCACAGGCGGCGTGTCAAGATGCGAACTCCAAATATTCATCGTGTCAAGCACCTCCGCCACAGCTATCGCAAACAATGCCGCCCCCTTGGCCGATGTGTTAGTGTTGTCCGACGCCACATATAGCTGCTCTTTAGAATCAGCAATGCCGTATGCCTCAGTGATGTTCTTGCTCATAGTGCACAGGTCAATAACCTGCACATTAAGGCTGTCCGCTATATGGCGTATCGCACTCGTCACGTTGAGTGAGTCATCCCCCGCGCACCGTGAGAAGTTATGCGTCCCGCGTGCCGATATCGAGTTGCCCTCAAATATTCGCCGCACTATCGGCTGCACAAGTATAGGTGTCGTGCCAACTTGTCGCGCCTCATCTATGTAGCGTATCAACCCTTGCCGGAATGTCGTCCATGGACTATTGTTCCCCTTGTTGTCAGGCGATGCGCTTTTCTCGTCATCATGCGCGAATTGTATAAGCAGGAAATCCCCCGGACGGAGTTGCCGCTTAGCCTCTTGCCACGAGCCGTCTTCGTAGAACGATTGCACCGTCGCCCACATCTTAGCGTGGTTCACGCACGTCACGTCACTCGGCACTATCTGCGTCAATATCTGACCCCACCCGCACGCCTGGGTCGTATTGGCGTCACAAGGGCACACAGTCGTGCCCCCGATAATATGAATGCAAGGTTTCGGGTCCGCGCACCGTGTCAGAGTCGCTGTCAATGCGAGCGAGAGTATAACGAGTAGGGGTTTCATTTGCAGGACATTGAAGGTCTATGCAAAGATACGGAAATTTAGCGTGCCTATTTATTCCTTTTTTAACTACATTTGCTCCATGCCTAAAACGCTGGTAATAGCTCTCATGCTGATGCTGCTCTGCTTCACGTCCTGTGGGTGGAAAGGCGAACCAATGCCCGATAACACCGGCTCGGTCGATGGCGACACTGCCAAGAACGACCTCACCTATACCGCCGTGACTGCCTCCGCCACGATCGTCTCCGCAATAGGCGCCAAACTCAAAGGCTTCGTCAACACCAACGACGCCAAAGACTACGGCTTCCTCGTGTCACGCAACATCGCCAACCCCACACGCCAAGACGCCAAAGACTACCCCTCAGGCACCAACTGCGTCAAAGACATCCCCCTCTACGACATCGCCGACGACAACTCAATAACCACACGCATCCAAGGCCTGATCCCCTACACCAAGTTCTATTTCCGCGCCTACGTCACCCAAAAGGACGGCCAGACGCTCTACGGCGTGGTCAAAACCTTCATGACCCAAAACCTCACAATTACACTCACCGACCCCCCAACACGCATAGGCCTATTCGACGCCGACATCCTCTCCACCGTCTCTGGCATGTACGTCGACGACTACGCCACCACAGCGTCACTGCATTACCGATGCTCCGACGAGGAACTGAAGTCGCCCACCACACCCACCGACAGCGCCACCTACGACAAGACCCTCCCCGCACAAGTCCTCTCACTCGACGAATGGCGGTTCACCGCCAACTTCGGCTCTCTCTCCCCCTCACGCCGATACTACGTCATGGCGTTCATGAACATCGAATCCGACTTCTACGACACCGACACCGACAACCCACTCTCCACCACAGGCTACAAGTACGGCGTCAAAGCAGCCGACGTCGCGACCGACAAGTTCAAGTCCAACACCATCTCCCTCACCCTCAACGCCCTCAACGGCGTACGCTCCATAACTACCGAGGAATACAACCTCGACTACGACAAAGTCACACTCTCCGACTGCTACTTCTCCCTCCCCTCCGACACCCTCTCCGCCGACGAGTACGGCATCCAACTCTCCACCCTCCCCGACTTCAGCTCCTTCACAACCCACGCCTCAACCGACGACTTGCACGACGGCAACCACTACGCCACAGCCATCTCAGGCCTCGAACTCAAAACAAAGTACTATTTCCGCGCCTACGTCATAGTCCGCGGCTTCAAAGTCGTCTCGCAACTGATATGCTCTTTCACCACCAAAGACTACATCCCCGTGGCCGTCGACCTCGACCTATCCGTGAAGTGGGCCGATAAGAATGTCGGCTCATGGTCCAAAAGCGTCCCCGGCGCATACTACTCCTGGGGCGAGCTGAGCCAAAAGGATTACTACGACGAGGAGACCTACGTGGGCCCTGGCCTATCCACCACCGACATTGCTGGCACCAAATACGACGCCGCCACACGCAAATACGGCGACGGATGGCGACTCCCCACATCCGCCGAGGTGAAGGAACTGTTCACCAAATGCGAATGGAAATGGGTCAAGTCCGGCGACATCTATGGCTACCAGATTATAGCCGACAACGAGAACTCCATATTCCTCCCCGCCGGCGGCTTTATGCTCCGCAACGAGCTCTACGACCTCTCCGAGATAGGCTACTTCTGGACTGCCGAACGCGCCGAGGGCACGTCAGGCCTGGGCAAGGTCACCGACATGTATTTCCGCAGCGGCATGACCGCCGACGACAACAAGATGCCCCTCCACACCTGCACACCCTCCCTCGGACTCACCATAAGGGCCGTCTACACCAAATAACCAACTTAACGAAACCATTAAACCAGACGATATGATCAAGAAAATAATGTTGCTTGGCTCAGGCGAACTCGGCAAAGAGTTTGTCATAGCTGTGAAACGCCTCGGCTGCCACGTCATAGCAGTCGACGCCTACGCCAACGCACCAGCCATGCAAGTGGCCGACGAGTGCGAAGTCCTCTCAAGCATGCTCCACGGCGACGAACTCGACGCTATCGTCGCTAAGCACAAACCTGACATCATCGTTCCCGAAATCGAGGCCATACGCACCGAACGACTCATAGCCTACGAGCAACAAGGCATTCAAGTCGTCCCCTCCGCCAAGGCAGCCAACGTCACGATGAACCGCAGGGCTATCCGCGACCTCGCCGCACGCGACCTTTGCCTCCGCACCGCCAAATACCAATACGCGGCTTCCGAAGACGAACTCCGACAAGCCGTCGACGCCATAGGCATTCCCTGCGTCGTCAAACCACTCATGTCCTCTTCCGGCAAAGGCCAGTCCTACATCAAGTCGGCCCACCAGATCCACGACGCCTGGGTAGCCGCACAGAGCGGCCGTGGCGACTCCAAAGAGGTCATAGTCGAGGGCTTCGTCAAGTTCGACTACGAGATCACACTCCTCACAGTCAAGCAGTTCAACGGCCCCACGCTCTTCTGCCCGCCCATAAGCCACCATCAAGTCAATGGCGACTACCATGAGAGCTGGATCCCCGCACAAATGAAGCCCGAGTTCCTCGCACAGGCGCAAGAGATGGCAAAAAAGGTCACCGACGCCCTCGGCGGCGCTGGCATCTTCGGCGTCGAGTTCTTCGTATGCCCCGATGGCGTGGTGTTCTCCGAATTGTCTCCACGCCCCCACGACACCGGCATGGTCACCCTGGCCCATTCCACCAACCTCTCCGAGTTCGAGCTCCATGCCCGAGCCGTGCTCCATCTGCCCATAACCGAGATTACACTGCTCCGCCCCGCCGCATCCGCCGTCGTGCTGGCCCCTAACGCCACTTTCAACAATCCCGACTACACGGGCGTAGAGGATGTCCTCAAAGACCCCGACGCCGATGTGCGCATCTTCGGCAAACCCACGGCTAAGCCCGGACGTCGCATGGGCGTCGTCCTCAAGTGGGGCAAAATGTCCGATTCCCCTCTCGCCCTCAAGGAGCAAGCACGCGCTCTGGCCGACCGTATAGCGGTGGTTGACCCCAATAACCTCTAAAATTCTCTTTTTCCGACTATTAAGACGCTCGGAACAAAGAATATTATCTATCTTTGACAAATTAAAACGGTTCACGTCGACCCTACCTTGCGCCGACTCTGACCCACATGCCATCTTACGACCCTCTGACTGTGCCTCTAAATCAACATCTAACGGCATCGTCAGAAATGTTTCAAGCCCAAGGCGCTGAGCAATCAGCTCCCTAAGAAACCTTCTCAAACTATGGAAGAGAACCAAACCTCATTGCAGGAAAACGAACAGCAACCCGTAACCGAGCCTACGCCAAACGAGGCTCAGAATGTAGACTCTGTAGCTTCCAACACCGAAGCAACGCCCGACACCCCTCAAGCTGACGCTCAACAGCCTGAACCCGAACCTCAACCCGCCCCAGAGGCACAAGAACCCGAGGCAGAGGAACAGGTCAACGAGCAACCCACGGCCGACGACGAACCCGACGCCGAGACAACAGCCGAGGCCGAGCCAGAGCCCGACGTCTTTGTCGGCAAAACACCCGACGAGTTGGACTCCCTGTCCAACACCGAGTTGCTCAACTACCTCAAGGAGGTCGCCCAAATAACTCCCGTACGACGCGTCCGTACCGCCGTCGACAACATCCGAGCCCAAGTCGAGAAACGTTTCCCCCAAGCCGCTCCCGCCGAGACACCGGCCGAGCCGCAAGCCGAGGAACCTAAAGCCGAAGAACCACAAGCCGAGGAACCACAAGCCGAGCAGACCGTAGCCGAGACAACCGACACCCCTGCCGAGCCAGTAGCCGAAGCACCAGCCGCTCACGAAATCTCCCCCGAAGAGCAGGCCATGCGCGATATGCTCGCCCAATACGATGCCGCCGTCGAGGCAGAGAAAGCCGAAGCGCGCAAGCAAATGGAGGAAAACGCCAACGCCAAGAGCGCACTGCTCGAGCAAATGAAGCAAGTGGTAACCGACACCCAGACCACCAACCCCTCCAAGCTCCTCACCACGGTCAAGGAAATAATCGCCAAGTGGAAAGCCATCGGCCACATCCCCTCCAACCGCAAGCAACTCAACAAGCTCTTCCACAGCCTCACCGAAGACTACTTCAGCAAACTCAATATCGACCGCGAACTGCGTAACCTCGACATGCGCCGCAACCTCACGCAGAAAGTCTCACTATGCGAGCAAGCCGAGGCCCTCACCACCGTCGACACCACACGCAACGCCTTCAACCAATACCAGAAGCTACGCGACGCTTGGAAGGCCATAGGCCCCGTCCCACGTGCCGAAAGCGACGCTATATGGGAACGTTTCAAAGCCGCCGGCAAGATAATAACCGACAACTTCCATAAGTCCAACGACGAAGCACGCGAGCAAGAAAAGGAAAACTACAAACTCAAACTCGCCATCTGCGAAGAAGTTGAAGCCCTCCTCGCCACCGAGATGAGCCAAAAGGACATCGAGGGCCTCGCCAAGAAGGCTAAAGACTTCACCGAGAAATGGCGCTCCATAGGTTTCGCTCCCAAGAGCGTCAACGACGAGATATACAAGCGTTTCCGCCAAAGCATCGACAAGATGTTCGACATGAGCCGCGCACTCCATAAGGAACTCGCCGAGCGCTACGAGAACAACCTCCACCTCAAGGAAGCCCTCTGCGAAAAAGCCGAAGCCGTAATGAACAGCACCGACTGGCGACAGACCTCCGACTTCCTCATCGCCCTCCAAAAGGAATGGAAAGAGGTAGGCCCCGTATCACACCGCCACTCCGACGCCATCTGGAAGCGTTTCCGCAAGGCCTGCGACACCTTCTTCGACAATAAGCAGAGCCAACACCAAGGCGAGCTCACCCAGCAAACCGAGAACCTCACCAAGAAGCAAGCCATCATCGAGGAACTCAAAGCCTATCAGGCCCCAGAGTCCGAAGAGCAGCATCTCGAGGACCTCAAAGACATCGTGGCACGCTGGAACGCCATCGGCCTCGTACCCTCAAGCGACAAGGGCGCCGTCAACAAGGAGTTCGCACAGCTCATCGGCAAGCAATACGACGCTCTCCACATCGACCGCGCCGAAGCCGAGCTCGAACAATACCGCGGCAAACTCCAAGCCATGGCTGCCGAAGGCGGCGACCGCCTCCGCAAGGAACGCCAACGCATGCAAACCCAAGTACGACAGGCCGAGCAAACCATCGAGACACTCGAGAACAACATCCTCTTCTTCGCCAAGTCCAAAACCTCCGACAAAATCGTCAGTGAGTTCAACACCAAAATAGCCAAAGCACGCGAAGAACTCGAGCAACTCAACAAAAAAATGGCCATAGCCAACGAAGTCTCCAAATAACCCCCTTCTTATTGGTAACAAAGAGGCCACGCCCCAAGCGT
>CAZPPW010000006.1:30271-45033 GCA_964588595.1 uncultured Marinilabiliaceae bacterium | reverse complement strand
GGCACAAAACGGTTTGTCCCGCCAAGTGTTGGCTTGGCGGGACAAACTCGTTTAGTTATGTCGCAATCCACAGACCTTGACTTTAGATCCTTTTCTTCAATAGATAACGCAACTTTGCCTTTATCGACATTGCGACACCCAATGGACGGTATGCCCAATTCACGTTGAATACATAGTCGATAGCCCATAATGGGATGGAGAGAACACCCAAAATGTCAGAGAAAAATTTAGAGTGTCTTGCTACACAATAATCACGCCAGGGACTATGGGCGAGAGTCTTAAAGAAGTATGGAAACTTGGGATTATTGGTGTGACAAAACGCTTTCCACTTCCATGGAGTGCACCCACAGAAGTGTACAACAGCAATGGATTTACGGGCATCCCGTATCTCTGCGGATTTCTCTGGCGTTATCAGCCTGTGGTATGTAGGGAAAAACCAACACGTCTGAAAATTAAACTTGTATGGCAGAGTTTTGGTCACGCTATGAAGAACGAAGTTCAAAGCGTCTTGGTCTGGGTATTTGAAAGTCTCATGATCTTTCAACGATAGAGTCAAAGCCTTAAGTGTGTCGTGCTCACGCCAATAGCGGTGATTGATAAGCAGAACGCCCGAATTAATGTAGGGATAGTCAAATGGACCTATGCGTTGCTCTGTCGCTTGTGGATTATAAAACTCTTGATCCTCAATGGCTGCAAGCGCATAACCTTCGAGGTCTACATTCCACAGTTCTTCGATATCATCACAGACAACAATGTCGCAATCAAGATAGAGCGACTTGTCGCACGAAAGAATGTATGGGGCAAGGTATCTGTAATATATTGAGACTGGGAATCGGTCTGAGACACGTAATCCGTCAAAATGAAAATCGTCAATCTTGACAATTTCAACAGTTGCACCGGAGCGTTCTTCTATCTGTTTGAAGCGGCGTATATTGTCATTGCTGAGCCCCTTAGTCAAGATGTGGAAGCGGCATTTCTCTGCGGGCGTGTGTTTGAGGACGGAACAAACGCACACACCACAGCCTACGGAATAGTTGTCGTCGGTACAGAGTACGATGTCAATCATAGAAGTGCGGATTTGAGAAAATTGAGGGAGTCGGAACGCAAGGTCGATAAGGCACTATCCGAACCTGTGAAGTCCACACAGCTAAAGTCTCCATCCCAATCTGTAGAAATCATGCGGTCGTAGAGGCCAACAGATTTTAGTAATCCCTCAGCACGCTCGTCCGCTCCGTCATTTAGACGTAACGTGTAGAATGGAGTGTGGCAAATCAAGGAAAAAACTGTGCCGTGAAAGGAGGTTGTCACCACACATTTAGCATTTGCTATGAGTGAGACAAACTCATCGGGCGAGAACGTTGGAGGAATAAAATCATGACTGCTGCTGTTCCTGTATGTGTCGCTAGCCACTATTCTCCATCCATAGAGTGATGCGAACTTCCTTGCGATGCGAATCACATTGTCATTAGCACGCGCTTGATACATGACGATGTAGTCGCCACTGACTGGTTTAGAGGTTTTCCAACTATTCCAGACAGATGGGTCTGCAAGCAAGGTCGGGTCAAGTACAACAGGCGCAGATATGTTGAATTTATTTGATAGATAATCAGACAGAACACTCTCTCGAGCAGAGACTGCGGTAAACTTACTAACAAACTGATTTACAAGAGCTATTTCTGTAGTGTTGAAGTTAGGAGAGCCTGCGCTTGCTGCGTATGTGATAAACTTTGGCCTGCCTCCGACAGAACCAGGCCAACCATACCAAACAGGGTCTTCGCCATTCCATCGGTGATTCCATATTTGGTCGCTACCAATGACAATAGCGTCATACTTGTCAATTTGTTCAGCATATTGGTTACTTGTCTTAAGAACGTGCGCTGACCTTTTATAGAAACTCTTTTCAAAACATGCAAATCTGTCATAGTCTTTTTTTGCGGCTTTGTATTTTCCTGTTAACATCCTCTTTATCGTACCTAAAGCTTTTCTTACTGAGGAAAAGTTGAGAGGCGCTGTGCGAACAAGGTATTTGGGGCGATAGTCAATAACCTCGACCTCATGGCCGAGGCGAACGAGTGTTTCTTGTAAGGCATAACATTGGAGCATAGCCCCATAGTTGTAAGCACAGCTGAAAGTTATTATACCAAGTCGCATGGGAAAAATTTATCGTTTTGATATGGAATTTGGGACGCGTTTCACTTTGCTTGCCACACGATATAAAAGTGAGCGTTTTGTGCATTGGCGTGTTGCAAAAGTAACGGCTTTACCTCGTGATAGGAGAGCAAAGAAATGGCTTCGCTTGGGGTGAGTTGGAATAACTTCAACATGACCGCCATTAGATGAGAGTGCTTCTTTCTTTGATGTAACCACTGAGGTATAGAGGCAAAACGAATCTCATTCTTGATGCGGCGGAGATAGTTAGTGCCACCACTTATGTAAGAATAGTCGCAGTTGTTACCTTGTGCTATCTGCTTTACAAGTGCGCTTTTTTCTTTGCTGCGGTCAAGTAGGTAGCAGAAAAGAAGCTCGCCTTGGAATGTAGTGGTGTCTGTCGAGAAGAATTTGGAATAGTCGTCAGCCGTAAGAAGCATAGTAGGGTCGACAACGTGCTGGGCTTTGACACCAAGATGTTGCTCGCAGAGTGTCACGGCGGAGTCCTCGCGTACACTTATTGCATCGAAATGTTTAGCGGCAGCGGCACAAAGTGTAGTGTCTTCGGGCGTGTATATCCAATCTGAAACGCCAAAGGAGGCTGCGTATGCAATGCGCTTAGTGTCTGCCCAACCGTCAGTGAAGGCAAGATAAGCATTAACGATGCCGTGAGGATTGCGCCTGCCATTAAAATAGCACGGACGCCACACCTGATCACTACCAACCACGAAACCACCAAAGTCGCCCTCTTTGATGCGGGTGAAGTCCTGTGGCGTCTGGAGGTGTATGTGCTTCTCTACAAATGACGATTTGACCCTGAGCTCGAAATAGCGAGCAAGGGCGAGACCTCTGCGTCGGAGGACTTTGCGGACTATGGACTTGAATATCAATAACCCGACCTTCCATGCGGGCAACCTCTTGTAGTCATAGTTGTAGATGCCCACAACCTCGTGCCCCAGTCTCTCCAACGCAGTCTGAAGCGCATACGATTGAAGTATGCCGCCAATGTTAGAGTGAAGGTTTAGGGATATTATACCAAGTCGCATACTAAGGCTACTTTTTTAGGATAGATTTAAGAGCGTTGATAGCCGAGTCCGGCAAAATAGACTTGGCTATGGATTTGAGTCCCATAGCAGGCTCACCATCAACTCGTGTTATCATTTTAGTTGCCTCGTGCTCATCGGCAGTAGAGGTAAAGACCTCAAATATGATTGATTTGTCTCCCGTTGGGGCTACAAATTGCGCCATAGTAGTATCAAACTCTTCCTTGTTCTTTGCAGAAATGTATGTGAAACCCAAATCTTCAGCAAAATGTTTTACCAGTTTCTCCGACTTGCACCCGAAATGACCAGCTGCTGCAATATATTTGTCTGTCTCTTCGTGAAGAACATCCCCAACGTGCCCACTTGTATGGAACTCAATACCACGACCGTTATTAATCAGCAAAATACGGAGGTTGTTGCCTATATGATGATTTCCTATGGAGTTCATATCGTAGAAGAAAGATAGGTCGCCAAGAATACAGAAATGTAACTTGTCCTTATTCACGATAGCTCCACCCACTACGGTTGACATGACTCCATCGATGCCGAACCCGCCAACATTACAACGGCAAATCACGTCGTTGTTAACTTCAAATAGGTTCCAAGAGCGTAGGTGGTTGAGAATGCCAAGGTGAAGGTAACTATTCGCAGGAATTTTAGGGGCGAGAACTTTCGCTATATAAGCATTAGAGAATGGCAACTCGGGCATTTGTGCAACGAGTCTATCGTAGCACTCTTTGAAAGACGTGTAGAGGTTTGTAGGTTGTGCAGAACACCCATTCGCATAGTAACTGAAGAAGTCAATTTCCCTGACTTCAAAGACTTTAGAAACAGAGTGGAACGTATCACGTATTTCGCCATCTTCATTAACTCGCCAAACTTCTTTGGCTTTGAAATGGCTGAAGTAATCACCTGATATCTCGCCTATGTGAATTACAAGGTCAAAATTGCGGTAGTCTGACTCATTTTTGAGGTTCTTTTGCCCAAGTATCAAGGCAGAAAGAATCTTGTATCTGCCATGGTAGCCACTTGTTTGGTCGCATAGTACGACAGCATCGCGTGCTTCGCAGAAGGTGTCAATAGCGTTCTGCTCGTCATTCGACATGACCCTATGGCTACCTATAAAGATTGCTATCTTCTTGGCTGCCATTGTCGGGAATTTCTCATGCGATGAATAGTGGTCTATTTTTTTGACAATTGGAAGCGATTTGACAAAATAGTCCCGTGACTGACGTGTTTCGAGATTTATATGGACTGGGCCACCACCACGTCTTGAAAGCTGAGACATCGCTGCATTCGCCTTGATTGTACAATCCCAGAAATCTACATCATCCTTTACTAATCCTATTTGAAAACTCTTTAGAACTACATCTGAAGGTGGCGTAGTCCTGTCTGTCACTTGTGGAATAAGGTGGCCGAGTCTGCATCCCTCTTGGGAAGATGTGATGGCAAGTACTGGAAGTTTTCGATAGTAGGCTTCTGTCAGACCAGGCATATAGTTTCTGGATGACGTGGCACCAGTACAACTCAGCGCAACAGGTTCGCCTGTTTCGTCTGCAATACCACAAGCCATATAAGCGGCAGATCGTTCATCCACGCACGAGTAGACATCGAAGAAGGGGTCAAATTGCACGCTGACAACAAAAGTGACATTAGTAGCACCCGGGGAAGCAACGATGCGCTTTATCCCATACGCTTTGAGGAGAGAAACGACAACCTGTACGTTCTTCTCTGCAGTGTAATGAAATTCAGACATACTGTTAGAAATCGTAATTTAAGTCATCGAAAGTGGTCACGCCACTTCCTCCTGTCATGTATAGAACGTCTCCTACTACCATTCTACCCGCATCGGAGCACAGCATGACAGCGAAACTTGCGATTTCCTCAGGTAGGGCAAAACGACCAGATGGATTAGTAGGAAGATTTATATCGTTTGAGTCGTGGGAGAGCATGGGTGTTGCGGTAGGTCCAGGTGCAATACCGTTCACTACTATGCCGAATTTTATGAGAGTCTTGGCGAGACCAACTGTCAAACCACGAATGCCCCACTTGGATAGTGTATAAGCCGAATTGGCGGGACGGAGGCTTGAAGAAGAGGCAATGTTCAGGATGTTACCCTTGACTCCAGTTGCTCTCATGCGTGTTGCGACAGATTGAGAGAGAAAGAAAAAGCCTTTGAGATTCGTGTTCATAACCTTGTCATAATCGGATTCAGAACAATGACCCCATACTCCCCCTCCTGTGCCTGCATTGTTCACCAGTATATCAAAGCACTTGCACCTTAATGATTTTTCCGCTTCGTTGAGGACTGAATCGAAGGAAGCAACATTGGCACAATCGAGAACCACAGATTTTATTGCTTGTCCTTCTTTTAGTACAGAGGAGAGGGCAGTTACAGTATTGTCAAGTTTTTCTTTTCCACGAGCCGCGATGACGACGGACGCTCCTGCCTGTAAAAAGGCTCTTGCTATTGCCAATCCTATACCACTTGTGCCGCCCGTGATGAAAGCAGTCTTGCCTGCAAGCAACCTATCATGGCTCACGTTTACTATGGTCGCCTTGACGACTTTCTTTGGTCGAAGTTGCAACAAGGCATGCCAAACTTTCTTTAGCATAGCTTTTATCATAGACAATCAGGAGTGCTTTGTGAACTTACTTACGAGCTTTGCTTTTGCTCTTATTACGATGCCCCGTTCGTCTTTAGTCAATCCCACGAAATAGACAGCTCCAGCGACGGATATGATCGACACTGACAAAGTTAAAAGCATGCGTAGTACGGATGCATCTATAAATATGATAATGACAATAGGAAGCAGGCTTGAAAGTAGAAAGACAGAAATGTCCCGTTGGATAACGTACCTCAAGAAATGTGTTATGTTGAGGCCTACCATTCTTCGCAGCATAAAAAGTCTGACCGTTAGCTGCAAGACGAATATTAGAAAGTGAACAACATAAGACACCCATACGGGCATACCAAACTTGTATAACATCCAAACAATAGGGAAAATAAGCATGCCAAGTCCTCCGACTGCCAACTGATAATTACGAATATTGCCAGTAGCTAACATGGCGATAATCATCGTATTTGAGACTATGGCAAGAAGAGAGATCATTATCGTCAACCTGACAAACAGCACCGCATACTCAGGTGTGTTCTTTAGCCAAATGTCAAGTATCGTCTCCGTCTCGAGCAAGATAGGGAGAGCAACAAACAGCATAAGGAAAAACGAGTATTTCGAGCCGGCGTAGATGAGTTTAAGCATCTGGTCAAGTTCGCCACGGGCATAGTCCTTGGTTATCTGCGGATTAAGGGCTGTGGTGAAGCTGGCTACGAAGCTGTTGACTGCTGTCTCAACCTGTGTCGCTATACCTCGTGCGGCATTGAATACAACTCCGAAGAAGATATTGATGAGAATATTGACGCCCTGGTTCATGAGTAACCACGACCCACTACCGAAGAAGTTCCATCCCGCAAAGGTGAACATCTGTTTGACAAGTGGCTTATCTATGGTTGCGGAGTAGTGGCACTCGTCAAAATGATGTGAGCAGTATGCCCCATAAAGAATACGGACGGCGAGAGCGAGAAGGGTAAGTGCCACAGCGTAAGTGACAAGTTTGTCTGCTGGAGCGAATTGGAGAGACACGACTATGATAAGCTTGACTACCGCCTCACTAATACTCACGACCGCAAAAAACGACATCCGTTCATGCGATATGACGGATGCGTTGTATGGCGAGCTGATAAGCCCAAGTATGAAAGTGAGAATGGAACATTGAAACACCCAGTTTGCTGCCGACATACGTGGCTCTGGAATGTTCATTTGAGTGTTCAAAAACCACAATCCCACCGTCTCCGACAGCACAAGTATGATAGCTGATAGTATAAGCTGTATGTTGACCGACGAGCAAAATACCCTATGTAGTTTCTCCCCATCCCCTTTTCCCAACTCGAACGTCATGAACCTTGATATCGCTGCCGACAGCGACCCGCTGAGCATCGAGAACATCGCCACGACACCACCCACAACGTTGTATATTCCGAAATCCTCTACCCCTAATGTCTCCAACACCACCCGCGACGTATACAACGATATCAGCATCGTCACGCCCATCCTCACATACAGCAGGACGGTGTTTTTCGCTATGCGCTTATTATTTTCTGATGCAGAGCTCAATGTTGTACGCTAACACTTTTCTAAACCCCGCAAAATTACCCTTTTTCGCCCGCTTAGGCAATATTTGCCTGCTTAGATTGTCTGCAAAATACTTCAACTGTTTGCGCCAGTCCTACTTCTTTTTCTTCTGCACAGAGTACCCAAACTTCCCCAGCATCCGCCCCATGGCGTAATATTTCCCATGACTATAACATATAGGATGCGCCTTTTCCAAATTAAATGCGCCGCTCTCAACGTCCACATACTTATCGTCCACCCGCACACCCGTGACCTCGCCCAAGAACATATCATGGCTCCCAAGCTCTATCACCTGCCTCACCTTGCACTCTATCGACACTGGGCTCTCCGCAATTCCCGGGGCGCTGACGCTCTCCGATTTTGACGGAGTCAACCCCATAGCCTCCCACTTATTCACGTCTCTGCCACTCTTAACGCCGCACCAATCGGTGGCCCGCACCAGCTCCTCGGTGGTCAGGTTCACCACGAACTCGCCCGTCCGCATTATTATCCCATGCGAATGACGCTCCTTGCGCACCGATATGCTAATCATAGGCGGCGTAGAGCAGATAGTCCCTGTCCACGCCACGGTGATGATGTTATAATTCTCTGGCGCATCGCCACAACTCACCATCACCACTGGCAACGGATAGAGCATATTGCCCGGCTTAAACCTCATATCTCCCATGGTTTCCTACTTTATGACCACATGCTCCTCCGTAGTGACCTTCTCGCAATAGTGGCACTTCAACGCCAACGGCAGTTTGCTCAACACCGTGAACCGTGTTTGTATCTCCTCATGGTTCGTTATGCACTTCGGGTTGAAACACCTCACGTATCCTCTTATCTCCTCGGGCAACGACACCTGGCGCTTCTCCACCACCTTGTAGTCTTTGATGATGTTCAACTTAGCCTCTGGCGCCACAAGCGCTATCTTGTTAATCTCGTCATCCTCGAAGAAACGGTCTGCCACCTTTATGATGCTCTTCCTGCCCAGTTTCTTGCTCTCCAGGTTCGTGCCAAACGTTATGGCGTTCGGTATCTTCTCCAGTCCCAGTAGCGATATGACCTTGAATAGGTTCTGCGCCGGTATGTGGTCAATCACTGTGCCGTCCTTTATGGCACTGACTTTAAGTTCTTTATTGCTGTTTTCCATCGCTTCCTTCTGTTATTCTTTCGCTCCAAGTATTGCGGCGATGATGGCCATGCGCGTATACATGCCGTTCTTCGCCTGCTCAAAGAAATACGCCTTAGGGTTCTGGTCCACGTCTGTCGAGATCTCTCCCACGCGTGGCAGCGGATGTAATATCCTCATGTTGTCCTTGCTCACCGACAGCATGTCGTTGTGCAGCACGTACGTGTTCTTCACCCGCTCATACTCAATCAAGTCGGAGAACCGTTCCTTCTGCACTCGCGTCATATATAGTATATCTGCCAGCGGCAACACGTCTGCCATATCATGATGCTCCTCATACTTGATGCCCTTCTCGTCGAGGAACGCCTTGTACTCCTGTGGCATTCTCAACTCGTCGGGTGCCACGAAGTAGAATGTCGGGTTGAAGTAGCTCATCGCCATGATTAGTGAGTGCACCGTGCGCCCATACTTCAGGTCTCCCACCATTGCTATCTTCAAATCCTGAAGTGTGCCTTGCGTCTTACGCATCGAATACATGTCCAGCAGTGTCTGCGATGGGTGCTGGTTTGCGCCGTCTCCGGCGTTGACTATTGGCACCGAGCTCTGCTCCGAGGCGTATCGTGCCGCTCCCTCCAAGGGGTGACGCATCACAATGAGGTCGGCGTAGTTGCTCACCATCCTTATGGTGTCCTTCAGCGTCTCGCCCTTTGTGGTCGATGTGGCGTTGACGTCTGAGAATCCTATCACCCTAGCCCCCAGGCGGTTCATCGCCGTCTCAAAGCTCAGTCGGGTGCGTGTGGAGGGTTCAAAAAACAAACTTGCTATAATCTTGCCGCGCAGAATAGGTTGGTCTGGGTTGGCCTCGAAATCTGCCGCGAGGTCAAGTATCCTCAGCATCTCCTCTTTGCTGAAGTCATTAATGGAGACAAGGCTTTTATTCTTAATCATGTGGGGTTGTGTTGTTATGCCATCGCGAATACAAATTTAAGGTTTTTGGTTGACGCTGGTCGGCCTGCCGTCTTTTTTCTCCGTTTGCCCATTCATGCCGTTGTTTCGCCCGTTGGTCGTCTATATCACCCTCCCGTCGTCACGTTCCGATTATTTTGCTTACCTTAGTGCAATATATATCAGTGAATATGATGTATTATAAACTGCTCTCCCCCATTCTCTTAGTCGTCTCTCTCGCCCTGCATTCAGGCATCGATGCCGTGGCACAGGTGTATGCCGACCCCGATATTCCCAGTCGGCGTGTTGAGTTGCCATCGCCTGTCGTCCCCTCTGCCACGTCTAAGCAGCAGGAGGCACTATTTGCCCAGCGCATTGACATTAACGTCCCCTTCGACTCTTCTGAGGCCACTATACTCTCTGATGGCACTCTCTTTTGGTCTGCCACATTCGTCAGCCCAGGTGCCTTCAGCATGAGCCTCTGCCTCGAGGATGTCTCCCTTCCTTCGGGTGGAAGCCTCTCCGTGGCCGACACTCTCGCCAATGAGACTAAAACCGTATGGATTGGCGGCGACAAAGTCATAACTCCCACTATTCCTGGCAATGCCATAGTCATACGATACACGGGTCCTGCCACCCCTACTCCCGTCTTTACTGTTACCGCCGCCAACTGTGGTTTCCGCGATGTGCTTCATGAGCGCAAGGGCACTAACAAGGCCTCGGCAGGCAGCTACGGTTCGTCGGGAAATTGTGAGAACCCGGCTATATGCTACGCTAACGGCGACAAGCAACGCCGCAGCGTGTGTCGGCTTCTTGTCAATGGCACTAATTTGGGCACTGGCACACTCGTCAATAACACATCCGAAGACCGCTCTCCGCTCATCCTGACTTCCGCGCACGTGGTTGGCTCATCCACTCTCACCTCTTGTGAGGCTCTCTTCGGATATGAGGAGTATTTCTGCCAGAACGACTATGGTGCCTATTGTGGTGGCACGGAGTGTATCTATGGCGGTACGCTTCTCGCCTTCGATGCTGGTATAGATATGGCTCTTATTCGTCTGTCCCAAATTCCCTCTGTCTTCTCCGCCCCCTACTGGTCGGGCTGGGACATCTCCGATGGCTCCATGGTCTACGATCTCTTCTGCATACATCACCCCTACGGCGATGCCAAGAAGGTCTCCTTTGCGCCGTCTGCCACGCCTCGCGCCTCCTACACAAGTGATAGAAACGCCCTGGGAGAGCCTTTCACCAGAGGAGTCCACTGGCTTGTGCCGGAATGGTCTGATGGAGCCACGGAGGGAGGCTCTTCGGGCAGTGCTCTCTTCAATAGTGATAGTCGCATAATAGGCGCGCTCTCTGGTGGTGCCTCCTCGTGCAAGAACCCTAAGCGCGACTACTACTGGATGCTCAGTGCCGCGTGGGACACCAGTTCTAATGGCTACAATACTCTCTCTGAGGTGCTTGACCCTACTGGTAGCGGTGTCTCTTCTCTTGGTGGCCTTGACTTCGTTGCGTCGGATGGTGTAGTCTCCACAGGTGCTAACTATGACGTCTCTGATGCTGAAACCTACGAGGCGGATGCTCTGACCTCCTCAATGACCCATATTGTCCAACCCCTCACTCTTGAGACATCGCGCACAATATGGGCTGTTGGTCTCACCGCCTCCGAGGCCTCATACGATCCACTCTACGACCCAAGTTACGACTGTTGTTCCACAGAAGAAGCTGAGGTCAGAGTAGGTCTCAATGCGACTCCTGCGGCGATTCCCTCTGCAACCACCTCTGCGGAGGTCAGCGACTTTGATGGGGGCACAGTCTTTTTCGCCTTGCCCACACCCCTTGCCGTCGCCAAAAACACTAAGGTCTACGTTCATGTCATGGCATCCAACTTCCCCTCTCAAGATGCCCTCTACCTACTTGCGGTAGACGCCAGTTCTGACTATATGCTCCAAGAGTCCACCTCCAACAAGTCGACACTATCCGTCGTGACGGGTCGCAGGCTCGCTGTCAACACTGTCTACTCCGAGATTGCCGACACTGCCATTGCCGATGTCTCTATTCCAAACATTGAGTTCTTCGTCTCCGATGGCGTAATCTCCATTCAAGCCGACGCTTTGTCTCTCGTGGCAGTATACGATAGGCAAGGTCGACTTATGACACAGCTCAACGCTAATGGCGACTCATACGCCCAACTTGACCTCTGTGGCATGCCCTCTGGGCTCTACATAGTCCGTGCCTTGACGCAGTCGGGTTCTCAAGCCAGTTTTAAGTTCTTAAACTATTAGATATTATCACTGATGCGCACTAAGATACTCCTCTTACTTTCGACTTGCCTTTTGGCGATGCTCCTGAGCTGCTCCGCCAACAAAGATTGCCGTGTGGCGATACAGACTCCCTACGGCACAATGAAGGCACGCCTTTATGACGACACGCCACTACACCGTGACAACTTCATGAAACTCGTACGCTCTGGCGAATACGACTCCTTGCTCTTCCACCGTGTCGTACGCGGTTTCATGATTCAGGGTGGTGACCCCACAAGCCGTCATGCCAGTCCTACGCAAAAACTTGGTGAGGCGAGTATAGGAGTAGACATCCCTGCCGAGATAGTCTACCCCGAGCATTTCCATAAGAAAGGCGCACTATGTGCCGCACGCCAGCCTGACGCTTCCAACCCCGACAAGAAGAGCAGTGGCAGCCAGTTCTACATCGTTCAAGGGCAGGTGCAAAGCCCCATCACCCTTGGCGAGATTGAGACCATCCACAACAACAGGGCACGTGGCCGTATCTATAAGGAGGTCATGAAGTTCTATGAGGACTCGCTCCAGATACTCCAGAACGAGGGCAAGGCAGAGGAGCTAAGCAATATGCAAATTCGCATTGTCGAGAGGGTGGAGCAGCTTGGTCGTGAGCGTGGTGAGATTATCGATATGCCCGAGGAGGTGCGTAATGTATACCAGACACTTGGCGGCACCCCTCATCTCGACATGGACTATACCGTGTTTGGTGAGGTGTATGAGGGTCTTGACATTATCGACTCCATAGCCTCTGTGGCTGTCTACCCCAATATGCGTCCGGGGCGTGATGTCTGGATGGTGATACGTGAGATTAAGTAATAAGCGATGAGAATAGCTCTGATTTTAGTCCTTACCCTATGCTCTGTCTTGTCTGTGGCGCAGAGTGTGCGTTTCGAGATAAAGACCAATATGGGTACTATGCGTGGTTTCTTATATGACGAGACACCTGGTCATAGAGATGCCTTTGTGAAACTTGTCAAGGAGAAGCATTTTGATGGCACTCTCTTCTATCGTGTGGTGAAGGACTTTGTAATTCAAGGAGGCTCGTCTGACAGTAGGAATGCTCGTCCGGGTCAGCATATCGGCTATGGAGATGAGGCCGTGAATATCGATTCTGAGTTCACACCGAAGTGCTATCATAAGTTTGGTGCCTTGTGCGCACCTCGCCAGCCGGACAAGGTGAACGTCTTTAAGACTTCCGACGTCTCGCAGTTCTACATTGTCAGAGGGCGTGTCTATGACGATGAGTTCCTCACAAAGTATGAGAAGAGTATAAACGTCCCAATCAAAAACTCACTCATCAAGACTTACTATACCCCCTATAAGGCTGAACTCGAACAGCTCAAGACGACCGACCCTGCCGCATATAAGGCTCGGATGAGGGAGATAAAAGATCAAATAGACATGGAGTATAGGGTCTCTAAATACAAGAAGTTCACCGACGAGCAGCGGCAAGACTACACCACCAAGGGCGGCGCGCCCCAACTCGACAATGAGTATACTGTCTTTGGCGAGATTACCGAAGGACTTGATGTGATGGTGAAAATCAACAACATGAAGGTCGATGCCAACTCCCGTCCCCTCAAAGATGTGAAGATGACTGTCCGTATCTTGTGAGGAGGTCTTGCCCCGACCTGACCCAACCAATTCAAACCTCTACGATGAAAAATAATGTGGACTACCCGCGCCCTATCGTGGTGCGGGCGAACTCTGACAACTCTGTAAGTGTGGCACGTGTCGAACCCATGAACTGGTGGGTGGGCATGAGGAACAACCGCCTTCTCCTGACTCTTCACGGCCATAATGTGGCTCTGACGCGGCCGATAATCAATGCTAAAGGTGTGGAGCTTGTATCGGTGACTGCGACCGACAGCGTCAACTACCTATTCCTCAATCTGCTTATTGACCGAGATGCCCAACCTGGGGTATTCAATATTGAACTCACTCGAGACGGCAAGACTGAACTAACTATACCCTACGAGCTTAAACGTCGTGCCGCACCTGTGGCACGTGGCTTGTCGGGCAACGATACACTCTATCTTGCCATGCCCGACAGGTTCGCAATTGACGACAGCTATGTCCCATCAAGGACGATGCGTGAGGGAGTCAACAAACGCAAGGATTATGGTCGTCATGGTGGTAACCTACGTGGCATAGCGTCGCATGCTGACTACCTCCATAGTCTTCATGTATCAGCCCTTTGGCTTACTCCCGTATTCACCTCCGACCAGGACGAATGTAGCTATCATGGCTATGCCACGACCGACTACTATGAGGTAGACCCTCGTCTTGGCACTTTGGCCGACTATTCGTCACTCTCGTCACGCCTTGCGCAATGGGGCATAAAGCTTGTGATGGACATTGTGTTGAACCATTGCGGCACACGTCACTATTGGTTGACGGACTGCCCCAGTTCCCAGTGGATAAACAGCTGGGAGTGGAAGGCCGAGCCTACTAATTACAGGCCAGGCGTAGTTGCTGATATTCACGCCTCCCACTATGACAAGAAGCGCACTGTGGAGGGTTGGTTTGACGTCACTATGGCCGACCTCAATATGCGTGACGCTTTGCTCCGAGAGTATATGGCGGAGGTGGCTATATGGTGGGTTGAGACGGCACGATTGGCGGCTCTGCGTGTTGACACTTATCCATACGCTGATGCTGAGGGTATGGCATGGTGGGTGGGGCGTGTGCGAGAGGAGTATCCTGATATTACGATAGTGGGAGAGACGTGGGTGGCGAGTCCCGCTATACTCTCGGCGTGGGCTAATGGTGGCGTGATGCTTATGGACTTTCCTTTGCAAGAGGCCATATCGCAGGCCTTCAGTGAGGAGTTCGCTTACGGGCGTGGTGCTCTGCGACTCTATGACGTGATAGCCAATGACAGGGTCTATGCCGACCCGAACAACATGATGATCTTTGCTGACAATCATGACACGGGGCGTATCTTCTCCCGCCTTGGTAATGATGTCGATGCGCTGCGCCTGTCCATGATATTCCTCATGACGACCCGTGGTATGCC
>CAZPPW010000006.1:0-30171 GCA_964588595.1 uncultured Marinilabiliaceae bacterium | reverse complement strand
GTGACCCTCAATGTTGAGCGATTTGCTGAACTTGTTGGTGCGCATCTTACTGGAGTGGAGCTTTTGACTGGCAAGAAGTACAATGGTGTGGATAAATTGAGGGTTGCCGCAAGGAGTGGCATGGTGATAAGGGTGGGGGAGTGGTGAGAGGATATTATTGCCAAAGTGGCTCTGTCTCCCATTCAGTTGGGAAGCCCATTGCTTTGATGTCTATGAAGGGGAAATTGGCAAGTAGTTGGTGAAGTTTGTCTGTGAAATTATTGTTTGGGAGTATCACGTCAAGGAAGTTTCTCTTAGCCATAAAATAGAAAGCCCAGCCTATTTAAGCATTGTGAAGAGGCTCGGCTGGGACTAACACTGCAAATGTATGAAGAGATACGACATGGGGAATGGTGATTATTTAGTGATGAATGGTAGATGGTAGCCCCTATTCTTGCGGTATGAATATACCACAACTGGGTTATTTGCGGGGTGGGGTGGGGGGTGTAACTTTGCTATTGGAGAAACGGAAATAAACCTAATCACATATAGACATGACAAAGATTGCGGAGAAGTTGACCGACCTGATCGGTAACACACCCTTGCTGAAGCTCAACAGCTTTGCGGCGAGCAAGGGGTTGGAGGCTAACCTGATAGCCAAGTTGGAGTATTTCAATCCCCTTGGCAGCGCTAAGGACCGTGTGGCATTCGCCATGATTGAGGATGCCGAGGCCAGGGGTCTCCTCAAGCCGGGTGCTTTGATTATTGAGCCTACCTCGGGCAACACGGGAGTGGGGTTGGCTTTCGTGGCCACAGTGAAGGGTTACAAGCTCGTCCTGACGATGCCGGAGACTATGAGTATTGAGAGGCGCAACCTGCTGAAGGCGTTGGGTGCGGAGCTTGTGCTGACGCCTGGCGCGGAGGGTATGAAAGGTGCTATTGCCGAGGCGGAGAGGCTACATGCCGCACATCCAGGCTCGTTCATACCCCAGCAATTTGAGAATCCCGCTAACCCTGCTATACATGTCAAGACCACAGCCGAGGAGATATGGCGTGACACAGATGGCACGGTGGACATCTTCGTGGCTGGTGTAGGCACAGGTGGCACGGTGAGTGGTGTAGGCAAGGGGTTGAAGGCGCATAACCCGGGGGTTAAGATTGTGGCTGTTGAGCCTGCCACATCGGCTGTCTTGTCGGGCGGCAAGAGTGGAGCGCACAAGATACAGGGTATTGGTGCGGGCTTCGTGCCCAAGACGTTTGACAGGAGCGTTGTTGATGAGATTATCCCCGTGGATAATGACGACGCTATCAGGACAAGCCGTGAGCTATCGAAGACGGAGAGCCTCTTGGTGGGCATCTCGTCTGGGGCGGCCGCCTTTGCGGGGCTTGAGTTGGCGAAACGTCCTGAGAACAAGGGCAAGAACATAGTGGTGTTCCTGCCTGATACGGGCGAGCGGTATCTCTCCACAGTGCTGTACGCGTTCAACGAGTACCCGTTGTAGGTTGGTGTGGCGCATAGGAGAGAGCACCCGCATCCCTTATTGGGGGTGCGGGTGCTCTGCTGTTATGTGTTGTTGTGGTGTGGGTGACGTTGCGGTGTGGAGCCTTGCAACGTCAGTGAGGCCTTACTTCTTGCCTTTGCGGGACTTCTTCTTGTTGGCGTCGCGGCCCTTGGAGGCACGGCGTGCGAATACGCCACGTGGTGAGCCGGCACTGTCGCGCCGTCCGTGACCATGACCGCTCTTGCCGCCATGACCACCGAAGCGGTCTCGTTTGGGTGCGGCATCGGCATGGCTAAGAGCTGCCTCGCGTTGCATCTTGGCGAGGTCGCCACCTGAGGTGAGCACCTTTTGGTTTTGCCTCTCGATGGAGGTGAGTGGAGAGCCGGCGAGGGCCATATCCACTTGTTTCTTCTCGAGGTTGGCGTTGGCTATGCGCACGCGAATCTTGTCGCCGAGGCGATAACGTTTGCCAGTGTTGCGGCCTACTATGCAATAGTTGTCCTCGTCGAAGGTGTATTGGTCGTCGTCAAAGTCCCTTATGGAGAGCATGCCTTCGCACATATTCTCGTCGATCTCGGCATAGAGGCCCCATTCGGTGACGCCTGATATATGAGCGTCGAACTCTTCGCCGAGGCGGTCGAGAAGGAACTCGCACTGCTTATACTTTATGGAGTCGCGTTCGGCCTCGGCGGCCATGACTTCGCGTTCGGAGCAGTGTTTGCATCGTTCCTCGAGAGCATCGGTGTTGACGCTGCGCCCGCCCGACATATATGTGGCGAGAAGGCGGTGCACCATCATGTCGGGGTAGCGGCGAATAGGTGAGGTGAAGTGGGTGTAGTAGTCGAAGGCGAGGCCGTAGTGTCCGATATTGTTCGTGGTGTAGATGGCTTTGGCCATGGTGCGTAGGGCGAGGACTTCGACAAGCTCTTGCTCGCCTTTGCCCTTGACTTCTGACAGCACACGGTTTACGGCGTTGCTGATGGACTCGCCTTTCTGGGGGGCTGCCTCGTAGCCGAAGCGGCGTATGAAGGAGGTGAACTTCTCGTATCTCTCTTCGGAGGGCTTATCGTGCACACGGTAGACGAAGGCTTTAGGGGTGCGTTTGCGTCCAGTCTCGTTGAACTCATCTTTGCCTACGAACTCTGCCACGCGCTTATTGGCGAGCAGCATGAACTCCTCTACGAGCATATTGCTCTCTTTGGCTTCTTTGAAGAAGACGGATAGGGGTTTGCCATTCTCGTCGATAGTGAAACGAGGCTCTACACGCTCGAACTTGACTGAGCCATGTTCGAAGCGGCGTGCGCGGAGCTTCTGGGCGAGGTCGTTGAGTTTGAGGATCTCGGCTTTGAAGTCGCCCTCGCCGCCCTCGATTATGGCTTGTGCCTCCTCGTAGGTGAAGCGGCGGTCGCTCTTGATTACGGTGCGTGTTATCTTGCTTGACAGCACATCGGCATTATCGTTGAGCACGGCTATGACGGAGAAGGTCAGTTTCTCCTCGTTGGGGCGCAGCGAGCAGAGGAAGTTGGAGAGCCTTTCGGGGAGCATAGGCACTACACGGTCGACGAGGTAGACGGATGTGGCGCGGTCGTAGCCCTCCTCGTCGATGATGGTGCCTGGGGTGACGTAGTGTGTGACATCGGCGATGTGGACGCCCACTTCCCAGTTGCCGTCGGGCAGTTGGCGTAGCGAGAGGGCGTCGTCGAAGTCTTTGGCGTCGGCCGGGTCGATGGTGAAGGTTGTGACTTGGCGCATATCGAGGCGGCGTGCCACTTCTTCGGGTGTTATGCCTGGTTCTATCTTCTCGGCTTCGGCGGCCACGTTCTCGGGGTAGGAGTATGGGAGGCCGTATTCGGCGAGTATGGCGTGCATCTCGGCTTGGTTGTCGCCCATGGCGCCGAGGACGGCGGTTATTTCGCCTTCGGGGTTTTTGCCGTTCTCTGGCCACTTGGTGATGCGTGCGATGGCCTTATCGCCTTTTACTGCGCCGTTGAGGGAGTTGAGGGGGATGTATATGTCGTGACCGCCTGTCTGCTTGGGGTTGCAGATGAGGAATGCGGCGGAGGGGGTGGTGTCGAGTATGCCGACGAAAGTCTCGCGCTTACGCTCGAGGATGTTGATGATCTCGCCGTCGGGCTTATGGCCTTGTGTGCGGCGGAAGATGGACACTTGCACGTGGTCGCCGTTCATGGCTGTGGCGGTGCGTTTTTTGTCGATGTAGATGTCGTCGGGTTCGGCGTCGCGGTCGTCGGGGATGATATAGGCTGCGCCAGAGGCGGTCATGTCGACTGTGCCGTTGATTATTCTGCCAGCTTTGGTGTCGAGAGGGCGTGCGAAGCGGCCGTAGGCCACTTCGTTCAGTTGGCCTTGTTGTGCGAGGAGGTAGAGAGCGTCTTGTACTTCCTCACGGTCTTTCTTGGATTTGCGTCCGATGCCTTCTGTTACTTGCTTGTAGTTGAGGGCTTCGCCATTGGCGTTGGCGAAGAAATTGAGTATTTTATCGCAGAGGAAGTTGAGATGGGCGTCTGCGTTGAGTTTGCGTTTAGCCATTGTTGTCGAGGTATAAAAGTGGTACTAAGTTAGTGATAATTTTAGAATATGGTGATGGGGGGAGGGGATGTGAGGGGGTTGGGGGGTGTGACTGTGTGATCACAGAAAAGGCGGCAGAAGTGATGAGACCTCTGCCGCCTTGTGCAACTTATAGCTATATGACTGAAGATTGAGTTACTTGACTGACCACTCGAAGATGCCGCAGGATTGGCTCTCGGGCTGTCGGAACTGAAGACGTAGAGCGGTGGTGGTTATGGGGTCGAAATGGACAGTGCACGGGAGACCACGTTTGGTGGGGTAGTTGTCGGGGTTGGGAACTTGTTGCCATTCGCCTTGTGGGTCAAGATAGAGAACAGACCAAGAATCGGGGGTCTTGCAGCCGCCCCATGGTTGGTCATCGTACCAATAGACAGTTGCCGAGGAGACCGATATTGGTTCGTCGAAGGAATATGACACCCATTCTGTGGAGTTTTGCTTAGGCCACCAGTGGCAGTAGGGGATGCTACGGTCGTTTTCGTCGGCTGGGACGAGGCCATCGGCCACACTGCGGCGAGCCGGAACAGGTGAAGAGAAGTCTATTTTGGCTTTAGAGGCGAGCGTGGCGGGTGCATTGGGACGCACGGCACGTACATCTTGCGGCAGCCAAACCTTCATGTTGCCGTTGCCACGGTGAGCCCAGGCGAAATAGGGGATAAGGTTGAGGGTGTGGTCGGAGAGCTGAAGTTTGCCATCTGCGCCGAACTTTAGAGACTGGACGGGGGTGGATAGGGTAACGACCGATTGATCCTTGTAGAGCGAGAGGACGGACTTGAGAGAGTCTGCGATGAAAGTGGCATCGGGGGTGGTGGATTGAGAGACCTTGGGGTCTTGGCTAAGGAGGAGGCTCATGATGTCGAAGTCATTATCGGGCCACTCTGCGCAGTAGACGATAGGGCCACGCTCGAATGAGACTTGCCCACGGTCGGCTTCGACCTTGTTGTTGGCACGGACGGTACGCACTTCCATGTCGAAGTGGAGGGACACCTTGTCGCCTTTCTTCCACTTGCGCGGGATGGTGAGGTAGCCATCGGAAGTGAGGGTTGTGGGGACGTCCTCGCCATTGACTTTGGCAGTATAGGAGAGGCGTTTATTGTCGGAATAGTAGTATAGGTCGGAGGGGACTGGTTGACCTTTGAGCCATCCAGGAATGCGGATTTTGAGGTTAAAGTTGCCAGCTTTATTCTCGTTGATAGAGATGGTGATGTCGCCATCCCAGGGGTAGTTGGTTTGCTGGGACAGCTTCACGCTCTTGTTGTTAACCTTGAGGGATGAGGAGTTGGCGAGGAAGAGGTTGACATATACGTCATTATCTTTGACTGCATAAACATACCCAGGGAGGGAGGGGAGGAATCGGCATATATTGCTGGGGCAACAAGCGCATCCGAACCATGCTTGACGCTGGTGCTGCCCCATACTTTCGAGAGGGTTGGGATAGAAGAATCCGCCACCGTCCATAGAGACGCCACTTATGAGGCCGTTGTAGAGAGTGCGCTCGAGGACGTCGAAATACTTACTGTCGCCATGGAGGAGGAAGAGTCGATAGTTGACGTAGACGTTGCCGATGGCGGCACAGGTCTCGGCGTATGCGCTCATATTGGGCAGTTCATAGTTGGCGCCGAAGGCCTCACCGTTGTTGGTTGCGCCAATGCCACCTGTGATGTAGAGTTTCTTCTCAACAATATTGTCCCATATACGGTCGATGGCATGGATGTAGGCGGTGTCGCCTGTGAGGGCAGCGACATCTGCCATGCCTGCGTACATATAGGAGGCTCGTACGGCGTGTCCTACCGCCTCATCTTGCTGAAGTACGGGGAGATGGCTTTGTGAGTACTCCTGTTTGATGTCGGTCTTGCCACGATAGTCGAGGAAGAATTTGGCCTCGTCGAGATATTTCTTGTTGCCTGTGGCGAGATATAGTTTGCAGAGAGCCATTTCGGCAATCTGATGGCCTGGCACGACGCAGGCTTGTCCATTATTAGGGCCTACTTCGCGGACTACGCAGTCGGCGTAGCGAATGGCGATGTCGAGGAACTTGCGGCTACCCGTGGCTTGCCAATGCGCCACAGCTCCTTCAACCATGTGACCAAGGTTATAGAGCTCATGGCTGAGATCCTCTTCTTTCTCCCAACGTTTTGAGCCAGCCCAAAAGTGTGGGTTGTTGGGGTTTTGAGTGCGGGCTGTGTAGAGGTAGCCGTCGGGTTCTTGTGCTTTGCCGATGATGTCAATGATGCTATCGAGATATGCGACGAGCTTTGCATCGGGGTAGGTTTGAAGAATGTAGCTGGCACCTTCGATGGTCTTATAGGGGTCGGTGTCGTCGAAACTTAGGGGCATGAGCTTTGAGACGTCATAGGAGTCGCTTGGATGCGCAGCTCGTTCAAAGTTCTTGTATCGGCCTTCGGACTCGCATTTGCTGAAGGCGAGAGGAATGGTGACCTTGCGAGAGGTCTCGAGGCGTTGTCCCCAGAAGGAATTTTCGTTGACCTTGACCGAAGTGAATGGGACGGGGGTTATGGGATAACCACCATTCTCGGCAGTCTTCTGGGCGAGGGTCGGCAGGGCAACAAGAGCCGATAGCGAGAGAACCGTTAGAGTGTGTTTCATGTATGGTATATTATTGATTATCTATTTGTTATAAGGAATAAACTCGTCATATAGACGGAGTGAGTGGAGGTAGCCCTTGAATGGCCATGCACCTTCGGCATTTAGTCCGAGTGTTATGAACTGTGAGGGTTTGATGAGGAGCTGAATGTCCTTGCGGCTTATGAGAGTGTCGTTGATGTAGACGCTTTCGGTTCGACCATCGAAGCAGATGTAGACATGTTGCCAAGCATTGGCAAGGTCAGATATTTGTCGATAGCCAGCATCTTCGTACCAGCCATAGTGATTGATTACACCGCATCGGGGTTCAGTGCCGTTGACAAGCATGAGCTTCTCGAGTTCGTCATGGCTTGATGTGAAATCTGCAACACACTCATTCATTTCGATTTCGGGGTTGAGAATCCAAGCCTCGAGAGTGTATGGCGCGTTGTCGCGGATGGATGCTGGCAGGGAGAAGTTGGAACGATAGACTTGAAGGCCTGTGAACTTGAAAGCTTTGCGACCGCAGATTGTGTCGATAGTGAGAAGATTGTCGGGGGAGTCGAAAGAGATGGTTTCAAAACTGCCAGTAAGACGGGTATCGAGGGGTGCACCGTTTTTGATGGAAAAGACGGTATCGAGAGCGTCGTAGTAATCGGCAGAGATGTCAACTACGAGCCCCTTAGAGATATCATCGGCTATGGGGAGACGAGTAATCTCAGTCTGAGAATCGAAGAGTTTCTCAGCGTCTGTCTGTTGCCAGTTGTAGTAGCGGATATTTGTGATAGTTAGAGGTTCAGAGCCTGCATTTATGACAAGTTTGCCTTTAGTGAGGGAAACGTGCGGGTCGGAATCATCGATTTGAATCCATTGACCGTTGCGGTAGGCACTGATGGTTAAGGTGTGAGTTGATGAGGGTGTGAGCTGGCTGTGCGACATGACCATTTGCGTGGCTGGTTGGAGAGTGACGGCTTCGCGCCCTGATATGCGATTGCGTATGGCACTGCCCTGTGTCAGAGACAGACAGCCGCCGAGCATGCCCTCATTGTTAGTCCACTGAGAGCCATTGAAGTCGGCATCGGCCACGCCAATCCATTGTTGAGGTGCAGAGTTCTCGATGGTGCTGAAAACCTTAATATTCCAGACAGCTCCACCGAAGCCGCGTTTCTGACCACCTGTGTAGGTTAAACGGACGTATCGAGCTTTGACATCACCGAAGTCAACCATTGGGGAACCAGCAAGACGGTTGGAGCGTTTGTCGGCGAAAGTTTGCCAATGCTGGGCGTCATCGGATGTTTGGATTAGGTATTGGTAGAACTGAGTGCCGTATTCGAATTGGGTCCAAATAGTACGGACGGGGAGACGTTTACCAAGGTCTATTTGTAGCCAGGCTGGACCATCACCTTGGGGACGCCACAGAGTGCCGTTGTTGTCGTCGACAGCGTATTCTGGACGGAAGTCGTTGTCGTAGAATGAAGATGCAGTGACTTTAGCACAGTAGGCAATGTTTTGAGGTTGTGAAATCTCGGGGTGCAAGTTGACTGCCTCATGAGTAGGGATTACCTCACGAATAGAGCCGTCGGGAGCGAAATCGAGTTTGTCTATGCAGACTTGTCGATGGAATCCGCGGTTAGAATGAGGGTTGTCATGACGGTGGTATACGATGTAGTAGTTTTCGCCCTCTTGGAGAATGCTATGGTGGCCAGGACCGTGTATAGTGCCATCGGCAGAGGTTTTGAGGATTACGCCACGGTAAGTGTAGGGACCAAGTGGTTTATCGGATGTGGCATAACGGACTTGGTAGCTATCATCTTCACAGTGGCCGCAGGAGTACATGAAATAGTACGTTCCATTTCTCTTTAGGACGAAAGGAGCCTCAAAGAAGTCGGTGACTTCGGTGTTAGGAATCAGGCGCGTCAGCGAGAAGCTCTTCATGTCTGGGTTAAGTTGTCCGGCACCGCAACCGAAACCTTTGTATATGCCCCAAGTACCCCAATACATGTAGACTTTGCCGTCATCGTCCTGGAAGGTTTGACCATCGAGTGTTATGGCATTGGTAACGAATCTATCTTCCACAAGGACAGCTTCGCTCTCACCGAGGACGTTCGTCCATGGTCCACGGGGTGTTTCGCCTACTCCGAGGTGGAGTTTGCAAGGTTGGCAGTAGAGATAGTAATATTTATTGTCAATGGTGTTGTGCATGACATCGGGTGCCCAGATCCAGTGACTGTCAGGCCAGTTCATAGGCATAAGGGTCCAATTCTTGAAATCTTTGCTTTGCCATAGCTGTGCAGGGCCGAAACCTGCCCCGCTCCCATCGGTTGTGGCATATATGTAGTAGGTGTCACCGAACTTTTTGACTGTGGGATCTGCAAAGTAGCCAGGTAGTACGGGGTTGCCAGCTCCAGGAGTGTTGTATTGTGCGTTTTGCGCAAGGGCCGTTGAGGATAGTGCGACAAGCAGTAATGCGCAGAGGAAATGTTTGTTCATATTTGGTATGTGGTATTTACAGGAATGTGGAGTCTATTTCTTGATGAGTTTGATGAGGAATCCACCACCACCTGCCATATTGACTTTTAAGGTAGAGGACTTTTTTAGCTCTTTGTTCTCAAGAATGTAGTCCTCAGCATCACGGTAAGCGTTAACGCCATCGCGTAGTATTTGAGCGTCGTAAGTGGCATCTGTGTTGAGGAAGGGGAAGGTGAGGGTGATCTCACGGCCATCCCAGTTAGTTTGTCCTGCGACATACCAGTCATCATTGACTCGTCGTGCGGTGACAATGTATTTGCCGATTTCGCCCTGTGGGATGATCGTGCGGTCGTATGAGTTGGGGAGAGAGGAGATGAAGTTGGTATAGATCTGGTCTGCCTCGTAGTTGGTAGGACTGTCGGCGAGCATTGTGAAGTGGCTGTCGTGGACGACGTAGCATGCGGCTTGGTGACAACGTGTACCCATTGAGATAGGTTTAGTGTATATGGCTCGCCAATCATAGCGTGTGCCGTTGCGCATAGCTCCAGGGGTGAAGTCTACGGGTCCGGCCATCATGCGGATATAGGGAAATGTGACGTCATAAAGCGGCATGTCGTGGGCTTCGTCAGTCCAACGGCACTCCTCCATGCCGAAGACACTCTCATAATTAAGGATGTTTGGATATGTGCGCTCAAGTCCAACTGGTTTGTAGATGCCATGGAGGTCAAGTATTAGATGATGCTTAGCGGTGCATGCAGCGAGACGCTCTACCATCTCGACAGCTGTCTGATCGTCTCTGTCCATGAAGTCGACCTTGAAGCCTTTAACACCGAGTGTGTCATAGTGGGTACATATCCGCTCGAGATTCTCGTCCATAACATTGAACACTGCCCACAGGACGATCCCTACGTTCTTTTCTTTGGCGTAGCTGAGCAGTTCGGGGAAACGTATGGCAGGAATAGGCTCCATAATGGTGCCAGCCTTAGAATCGTACCAGCCTTCATCAAGTACTATATAGTCAAGATTGTGTGATGCAGCGAAATCAATGTAGTACTTATACGTGTCAAAGTTTATACCAGTCGGGAAGTCAACACCCTTGAGATTCCAATCGTTCCACCATTCCCAGGCTGATTTGCCAGGCTTGATCCAACTGGTATCACCTATTTTATTAGGGCGTGCGAGAGCAAAAACAAGATTGTTGACAGGCATCTCGGTGTCGTCATCAGAGACTGCAAATATGCGCCAAGGGTAATCACGTTTGCCGTCGCTTTTGGCTATATAGTTCTCCGTAGCTGTCACATGAGTCATGTGACGCCATGGGTAGTAATCCATTTTTGCTGGATATGGGGCGTGTGAGACACGAAGCTTGCCACCTTCTGGATTAAGCCACAGGTTAGGGTAACTGACAATGTCACTCTCGAGTATTGTAACCTTAGCACTGTAACAGTCTATCGTTGCCGGAAGAAATACTGGTGCTTGACGTGCGGTGTCGAGTTTCGTGTTGGTGTAGACATTCTGAAATGCCATGGCGTAGGGATTCTCGGGAGTCGTGGTGTACGCCAGCCATGCCTTAGAGTCAGGGCCAAAGCTGTATTCACCCATCTCACTTGTTATTGTCGTGACACCTGTACGACTTGTGGCAAAACGATAGGCGATACCTTCATTGTATACTCGGAGTGTGAGACTGAACTCACTGTTTAGTCTCATAATGATTTGATTCCACTCCATATTGAAATTCTTCTGACGATAGAATGGCGCACTGATTCGTTCCGATTTACGACTTGGGCGTGTAGCCGACATACGTGACCCACGTCCCACAATTGTGCCATCGGCAAGTGTCAGGCCAATTGGTGACGGACGCATGAGCATCTCTCCTTGAAACCTTATGGCCAATGTGAGTTGTTTGTCAGTATTGACTATTGCAGTCAGTTTGCCATCGGGCGATGTGACTTCGTAATTACCAGCGCTGAGGTTCACCAGTGAGATGAGCGCCACCACAAGTGTGACAAATCGTTTCATTAAGTATGTTGTTATCGTATTGTTTAAATATTAATTGTTAATGCGACCCTGCGTTTTATATCGCACACTATGCGCATTATCATTGAGTTTTGTTGCGAAGATAGACAATGTAACTGTTCATAAGGCGGATAAACATCCACAAGAGTGAAAAAATCGTCCCCTACGCCACTTTGGACGATTTTGCGCTCTTAGTGGAACATTGTTACATTTCGTTAAATATCGTGCTAATAACTTTGAATATTCGATTAACAAGACAAAAACAATAAGACACTTATTAATATGTATCATCAGCTAATAGTGATGGCGGCAGCCGCAATTCTCACTGTCCCTGCCTTGGCCATAGAGACGCAACGTTCCATCAAGGAGGTGAGCGCCGTTGTGGTCAGCTGCCCCACTGGCACTGTTCCCCGACTGCCAGACAGAGTATGGGTCACATATTCCGACGGACACGCCGACTACCGACAGGTTCGATGGACAAACAGTACCATTGCCGATGAGCAAGCCGAGGCCGACCTCACGAAACATACCGCAGGCTCCACATATACCATCAATGGTCACATAGTAGGCGACGAGTCCACAGCCTACGGATTCCCTATCACCGCAACTATCAATATAGTTAGTGAGTCATACGCCACTCCCACATCCGAAGTGGCACACACTTTCCCCCTCGCTGACATCTCTCTCGACGGCAACAACCAACTAACCAGCAACCGTGACGAAGCCCTCGCCGCAATATGCTCATGGGACGTGGCACAGCAACTCTACAACTTCCGCGACACATACGGTCTGTCAACAGATGGCTACCCCATGGCCGACGGTTGGGACTCGCCCGACACCAAACTCAAGGGCCATGGCACAGGTCACTATATGAGCGCAATAGCCCAAGCCTATGCCGTCACACGAGACCCCAAGCAAAAAGAGATTCTCCGCAAGAACATCACCCGCCTCGTCAACGAGTTACGCGAATGCCAGGAACGCACCTTCGTATTCGACAAGAACCTCGGACGATACCGTGAGGCACGTGACCTCGCTCCAGAGTCAGAGATACGCAACCTCAAAGGCACCTGGGCAGCATTCGACGAATACAAGCAACACCCCGAAAACTACGGCTATGGCTACCTCAACGCCATACCAGCACAACACTGCGCCCTCATTGAGGCTTACCGCCCCTACAACAATAGTGACTGGGTCTGGGCTCCCTACTACACCATCCACAAGGAACTTGCCGGTCTCATCGATATCGCTACCTACTTCGACGACACCGAGATCGCCGACAAGGCACTTCTCATAGCCAAAGATATGGGTCTATGGGTATGGAACAGAATGCACTACCGCACCTACGTCAAGAAAGACGGCACCCAAGACGAACGCCGTGCCCGACCAGGCAACCGCTACGAAATGTGGGACATGTACATAGCCGGCGAACTCGGTGGAATCAGCGAATCACTCGCCCACATCGCGCAAATGACCTCCGACAAGGCAGCTGCCACCAAACTCCTCGAAGCTGCCACATACTTCGACGCCCCAAAGTTCTACGAACCCCTATCTCGCAATATCGACGACATCCGCACTCGCCACGCCAACCAGCACATCCCCATGATTATCGGCGCACTAAAGGTCTACAAAGGCAATGGCGAGCCTCGCTACTACAACATCGCAGAGAACTTCTGGCGTCTCGTTCAAGCCCGCTACGTCTACGCCCCAGGTGGTGTCGGCAACGGTGAGATGTTCCGACAGCCCTACACCCAAACCCTAAGTATGGCCACCAACGGCCTACAAGAGGGCGAAGCCACTGCCAACCCCGACATCAACGAGACCTGCTGCACCTACAACCTCCTCAAACTCAGCCGCGACCTCAACTGCTACAACCCCGACAACGCAGCCTACATGGACTACTACGAGCAAGCCCTCTACAACCAAATAGTAGGCTCACTCAACCCCACCCAGTACCAAACCTGCTATCAATACGCCGTAGGCCTCAACGCCACCAAACCATTCGGCAACGAGACCCCCCAATCCTCATGCTGCGGAGGCACAGGCTCCGAAAACCACACCAAATACCAAGAGGCCGCCTACTTCGCATCCGACAACACCCTATGGGTCGCCCTCTACCTTCCCACCACTCTCAACTGGAAAGCCAAGGGCGTGACCATCAAACAAGAATGCGCCTGGCCCGCCCAATCCTCCACCATAACCATCACCTCAGGCGAATCCGACTTCAGCCTGAAGCTCCGCATCCCACGATGGGCCACCAACGGATTCTCCGCCACACTCAACGGCAAGCCCATCACCGACAACTTCAAACCAGGCTCATACGTCGAGATACCCACCCGCCATTGGAAGAAAGGCGACCGCATAGACATATCCATGCCCTACGCCGTACACATCGAATACGGCATGGACAAACTACCCGCCGACGTGGCAAGCCTCGACGGCACCACCCTACCCTCCTCATGGGTCGGTACCATCATGTACGGTCCCCTCGCCATGACAGGCACCAACGCCACCACCTGGCGACAAGCCACGCTAACCCTCGACTCCCGCCTAAGCCAAATAACCATCAACAAACAACGCGACGGCATACCATCCCTCACCATCGACGGCAAAACCTTCCTACCCGACTACTACCGTCACGAGAACTCCACGCACTACTATCGCATCACCACCTCCGACATACCCGCCGAGCAAACCGCCCAACGACAAGCTGCCAACCTCGACGAACTCAACTCCCTACTATCCCTCGCCACCCAACGACAAGCCGAACAGGAACACTGGAACAACCTTACAACCAAAGTCCCAGACTACGCCCCATGGGCACCCAATGGCTACCAACGACTCCTCGACGCCATAACCAAAGCCAAAAAACTCACCTCCAACGACATCAACACCCTCTCCCCAGACGACGTCGAGACCGCATCAGCCCAACTAAACAAGGCAATCAATACCATGCGACCAGGCAACCTCGCCGAAGTAGAGGACCTCAGACCTCTAACCGCCCTACTCCGACGAGCCGGAATGCCCGACGATACCTCCTCCAACCCCCTACGAGAAGCCGTCGACTACGGCCGAATGGTCGTACGATACGTCACCGACGGCAGCGGCACCCACGACATGATCTCCTCCGCCATCCAAAAACTCAACCTCGCCCTCGGCAACAACTAACCACTTACGAATATCTCCAATGATACCATACACCCCCAAAACACCCCCATGATACCCCAAAAACACCCCCCAGACACCACCCAACCATCCCCACAACACCCACGAATATCTCCAAAACACCCCCACACACCCCTCACATTAACAATCTTTCCCACATCATCTTAACAAATACTACAACACAACCATACAACACAATAGTCTATTAACCTTTAAATCAATCAACTACACTCAACCAAAACTTTCTCTCAACACTATCCTGTCAGACGATTTTTACGTCATTTTGGACTTTTTTATTAACGTTCCTAAACAGACGTGCATAATTTAGCGGCATGGAAAAACACTCTTATGTATTCGTTCTTAAATATCAAACAAACAAATATGAACAGCAATTCATTCGGCTCTAAACTATGGCTCCTGTTCACGGCAATGGTCATGTCCCTGACCGCCGCCGCGCAGAACTTCGAAGCCACAGGGCGCGTTGTCGACAGCAGCAACAGCCAACCCGTACCAGGCGTTACCGTCCTGGTCAAAGGCACAACCTCAGGCACCATAACCGACTTCGACGGCAACTTCTCCGTCAAAACCGAGCAAGGCGCCACGCTCCTATTCTCTTTCATCGGCTACGTCACGCAAGAACAACCCGCAGCCAAAGCAATGACCATCTCCCTCACCCCCGACAACACCGAACTCGAAGACGTCGTTGTCATCGGCTACGGCACTCAACGCAAAGGCGACGTGACCTCAGCCATCACCTCCGTCAAGAGCGACGACTTCGTCAAAGGCAACATCAACAACGCCGCCGACCTCGTCAAAGGTAAAGTCGCCGGACTTACCATCTCCAACGGCTCCGGCGACCCCTCCTCCTCCGCCGCCATACGCCTCCGCGGTGTCATCTCACTCAAAGGCGGCAACACCCCCCTCGTCCTGATCGACGGCATCGAGGGCGGACTAACCACCGTATCCCCTGAAGACATCGAGAGCATCGACGTCCTCAAAGACGCCTCAGCCGCAGCCATCTACGGCACACGTGGCGCCGCCGGCGTCATAATCATCACCACAAAACAAGGCAAACGCGACGCCTCTGCCGCCGTCAACTACTCAGGCTACGCAAGCTGGGCCGGCTTCTCCAACACCCTCGACATGATGGACGCCAACGACATCCGTGCCGGACTAACCGACTTCAAAGACAAAGGCTACGACACCGACTGGCTCGACGCCATAACTCGTACCGCCTTCACGCAAAACCACGACGTGTCCATCAACGGCGGCACCAAGAAAACCACCTACGACGCAAGCTTCTCCTACCGCAACCAGCAAGGCGTATTCATCAACACCTACTCCAAGGAAATGCGCTTCACAGGCGGCCTGTCACACTGGTTCTGCAACGACATCCTCAAACTCCAGTTCAACATCGTCAAACGTTGGCACGAGAACGGCCCAGTCGACGCAGCCGCTTCCTACATCTACCGCAACGCCATAATGCGCAACCCAACCGAACCCATCTACAACGAAGACGGCTCCTACTACGAGGACATGTCCATCAACTACTACATGAACCCCGTAGCGCTCCTCAAAGAAAAAACCGGCGAATATAAAAACGAAGACACCCGACTCACCGGCAACATCACCGTCGAGCCCATCAAAGGCTGGCAAACCAACCTCCTCCTCTCAACCGACCGCTACAACGCGCACGACGAGGGCTACTACACCTCCAAATTCTACGACCAGGTGATCAACGGTCACACAGGCTACGCCTACCACAGCTACGCCTACAACAAAACCGACAACCTCGAAATCACCTCCAACTACAAACACCAGTGGAACGACAACCACCGCTTCGACGCCCTCATCGGCTATAGCTACCAATACGAAGTCAACGAAGGCTTCAACGCCAACAACACCGACTTCATGAGCGACTACTTCGAATACAACAACCTCGGCATCGGCGGTTACCTCAAAAAAGGCAAAGCCGGCATGGGCAGCTACAAAAACGACAACAAGCTCATCGGCTTCTTCGCACGCGTATCCTACGGCTTCGCCGACCGCTACAACCTCCTCCTCTCTATCCGACGCGAGGGTAGCTCCAAATTCGGCGACAACCACAAGTGGGGCAACTTCCCCTCCGCCTCCCTCGGCTGGACCATCTCCAACGAGAGCTTCATGGACAACATCGACTGGGTCACCAACCTCAAACTCCGCGCAGGCTTCGGCGTGACCGGCGTCATACCCAGCGACAGCTACACCTCCCTCACCCGCTGGAACCTCGGCTCCACCTACTACTACGACAACGGCGAATGGAAACAAGGCCTCGACATCGCCTCCAACCCTAACCCCGACCTCCAGTGGGAAACAAGCAAAGAAGTCAACGTCGGCCTCGACTTCTCATTCCTCAACGGACGTGTTGGCGGCAGCATCGACCTCTACAACAAGAACACCTCCGACATGCTCTGGGAATACGACGTCCCAACACCGCCAAACCTCTACAGCACAACACTCGCCAACGTAGGCGAAATGCGCAACCGAGGCATCGAAGTCGCACTCAACGGCACTCCCTTCGAAAGCAACGACGGCGTAACCTGGAAAACCACCATCACCATGGCTTGGAACAAAAACAAACTCGTCAGCCTCTCCAGCGACCTCTACGAGACCGCCAACCAGCACGACGAAGCCTACCTCGGCGAACCCGTCGACCGCCCAACGCAACGTATCGAAGTCGGCAAAGAACTCGGACAATGGTGGGGATGCCACACCTCCGGACTATCCGAGAACGGCATGTGGCTCATCCAAAACCAAGAGACCGGCGAATACGAGGAGTTCACACAGGATATGCAAACCTCCGACAAGTACCACACCTACCTCGGCAACGCCATACCTAAAATGAACCTCGGCTGGAGCAACTACGTAGCCTTCAAGGGCTTCGACCTCAACCTCCAATTCACAGGCCAGTTCGGCTTCCAAATCCTCAACGAAGCACGAGTCTACTACGAGAACAACGCCTGCACCTACAACCGACTCAAGTCCGCCGCCGAAACCAAAAACGGCTACATCCTCTCCGTCGCACAAAAGCAAAGCTTCAACGACTACTACCTCGAGGACGGCGACTTCCTCAAACTCTCAAGCGCAACACTCGGCTACACAGTGCCCATCCCTGAGAACAACTACATAAAGAACATCTACGTCTACGCCTCCGGCACAAACCTCTTCACCATAACAGGCTACTCAGGCCTCGACCCCGAACTCTCCAACAGCGACCCACTCGACTCCGGCATCGACCGTCGCGACAAATACCCAACTCTCCGCACCTTCACTCTTGGCGCAAAATTCAACTTCTAACCACAGACAGCAATGAAGAATATATATAAACACTTGTCAGTCGCACTACTGGGAGCCGGACTAATATCCGCCCCAGCCTGCACCGACCTCGATGAGCATATCTACGACACGCTGGCATCCGAAACCCACGAATTCACCAATGCCGAGCTCGCTCACACCATAGCTCCCGTCTACTCCAAACTCGCCACAGTCTACTGGGGCTGGTTCGGACACAGCGACATCATGGAAATCGGCTCCGACGTATGGACCGTCCCCTCACGCATAGGCATCGGATGGGGTGAACCCTACGTCTCCGTTCATAAACACAACTTCCACGTCGACGGCGACTTCTACACCGTCAACTGGTCCAACAACTACGCCGGCGTCAACGCCTGCAACCAAGCCCTCGCCAACGAGGCCATAGCAGGCAACAAAGCCACAGCAGCCGAAATTCGCGCCTTCCGCGTATTCTACTACTACAACCTCTTCAACCTATTCCGCAACATCCCACTCGACACAACCTACAACCACGAGGCCGGATGGCTCCCAACGCAAGCCGACCCAAAAGTCACCTTCGACTGGATGGTCAGCGAAATGGAAGACGTAATTGACGACTGCCCAACATCCGCCGAACTCGGCAAGATGAACAAGTACGCCGCACACATGATCCTCGCCAAACTCTACCTCAACCACAACGCCTGGTTCCAAGACGACTCCGACAACTCCTACTACGAGAAAGCCGTAAACGAACTCGACGAGGTCATGGCAGGACCATTCTCCCTCGCCGCATCCTACGACACCAACTTCAAAGAGGACATCTCCAAATCGCCCGAAATAATCTTCGGCATCCCCCTCGAGAATAAATACGTCGGCGGCAACTACATGGCCAACCTCTGGATCCACAACGCCGGACGCACTCGCTGGAACTTCGAAGGATGGGCCACCGGCGGCGGCATCGTGTTCCCGCAATTCCTCGAAATATACGAGGAAGGCGACAAACGCATGAACCTCACTTGGACAGGCGGACAGCAATACGCCGAAGACGGCTCCGCTATCCTCGTCGACGGCGAACCACTCGTCTACACCAACGAGCTCCACTCCATCGACAACCCAGGTTGCTACCCCTTCGAGAGCTACCGACTCATCAAATATGAAATCCTCAGCGGCGACTACGGCACCAACTACGACGACGTGCCCTTCTTCCGCCTCGCCGACGCCTACCTCATGAAGGCCGAATGCCTCCTCCGCCTCGGCAAGGACGAAGACACAGCAGCCGAACTCGTATCACAAGTCCGCGCCCGCTGCTTCGACGACGCCTCCAAAGCCACAGTCACAGCAGCCGACCTCAAGGCAGGTAGCAAATACAACTACGGCCACCGAGAGAACCAAGGCAAACAAGGCGAAGCCGACAACTGGATCATAACCGAAGAGGGAGGCGACGACATCGAGTTCGGTGGACTCCTCGACGAGCTCGCACGTGAGTTCGTCTGCGAGGCACACCGCCGCGACGACCTCATCCGCTTCAAAATCAACGGCTCCAACCTCAACGTCTGGAACGGCAAAAGCTGGTTCTGCAAAGACGCCGTGACCGACCGACACAACGACATCTTCCCCATCCCCAAGGACGCCCTCGACGGCAACATCAAGCTCGTCCAAAACCCCGGCTACTAATCGCTCTCTGAGTTTTTCATGCTTCTGTATCTTAAATATTAGTTTGTGGACCGACGCACCCGAGGCTTGCACTCCCGGGTGCGAACGGCTCCCACCTAACGATCTCTTTCGATACTAAGCCCTTAACATCAATTTTTCTAACATGAACAAAATATTCTACGCCATAGCAGCGCTCGCCCTCTCCACGAGTTTCACAGCCTGCAACGACGACGACCCAAACGACGCCGTCTCTAAACACGTCTACGGCGAAGGCGAGACAGTCTACCTCCGCACCGACGCCGACGCCAACATCGCCTACGCCGCCGAATTCCGCAAAGGCCACGTCGTAGCAAAAACCATCAACCTCAAAGACTACGCCGAAACAATACAAGCCAAAACAGGCTTGACCGTCGACGACCTCATAGCCGGAGTATCCAACGGCTCCGTGGTCTTCTTCAACATCAACTCCACCAAAGGCGTATGGGACGAGACCGCACAAAACATCTCCAACGGCTGGAGCTACCAAGCCGACGGCACAATCTCCACAGAAAACCAAGCCGGCACAATAACTCTCGACGCTGCCAATAAAGCGCTCATCATCAACGTCCCCGACGACTCCGCCGCAGGCGTCTCCTTCTCCGCCAACGTAGGCTTCGCCGTCGTCAACGGAGCCGACTACGACAAATACATCCGCTTCTCCGTATCCTTCGCTGTGACCGACCCCGGCACCATAATCAAGAACATCTCCATCGCCACGGGTAGCTACAGCTGCACACCCATCAACTTCACCGACTCCGACATCGCCACAGCCATCGAGGCATGCTTCGGCATATCCGCCTCCGAGTTCAACAAGACCGTACAAGACGCCTCAGGCGACATCGAGCTCTACATGGCCGACAAGGATGGCAACTGGTTCTATGCCGAGGATGGCGTCAGCCGACCCGACTACACCGCCAACGGCATAGGCTACTGGTGCGAAGCCGACGGCAAACCACGCTCTTGGGGCTCCGGATGCGTGTTCTTCGCCGAGACCTTCGACGGCGGCATAAACATCGGCCGCTACGAGGATATAGCCTCTGGCACAGTATGCCAATTCCACTTCATCTACGTCAGCAAAACCGACAAAGGCAAACTCGTCGAGTTCGTCGTGACGGCTACAATGGAATAAACCACGGCCCATGAACCGCATCCTGAGTCTTACAGCCAACGGCGCCCTATGGGCGCTGTTGGCCTCCACTCCTCTCCTGTCTGCTTGCTCCGACAACGAGGAGTCCATAACCTACCAAATCAACGCCGACGGCTCCCAACTCACCAAAACCGTAGCCTGGAACGAGGTGGAATCCTCCATCTCCTTCACCGCCACGGCCGACTGGTCCGTAGTAGCCGACAAATCCTCCTCCTGGATCACCATATCCATCGCATCAGGACACGCCGGCGATGTCAAACTCCCCTTCGTCCTCGCCAAAAATAACGACGAGAACGCCAGGCAAGGCAAAATAACAATCTCCTGCGGCGACCAATCCATCACCGTCACCGTCAACCAAGAAGCCAACCCCTCCGCCGTAAGCATAATGGACCCAACAACCATTACCGACTACGACAAATACATCATCCCTGGCACCCACAACGACGGCTTCCAAAAAGGCGCCGAGGGCATGCTGCGCTCCGACGCCAAATGGTCCTGGTGGCGCATGAAGCAAAGCGAGCACTTCTTCGTGTTCTGGGAACCAGGCTTCGGCGCCGACCCAAACGCCGACACCATACCCTCCGCCATGCGAGTCGACATCGACGACCTCCTCGAGAAAGCCGAGCAGTTCTTCGACACCAACGTCAACAAACTCAAAATGGCCACACTCGGCGAAGGCAAGTCCGCCCTCGACAAATACAAAATGCAAATCTACCTCCTCTACCAGTCCGAATGGCTCGCCACAGGCTCCGGCTACGACGACATAATCGGCGCCCTATGGGTCAACCCCTCAACTTGCCAACCCGTTGGCTCCACCATAGGTCACGAAATCGGACACTCCTTCCAATACCAAGTCTCCGCCGATAAACTGTTCTCCGGCGACGCAGCCTACGACGGCTCGCTCCTCCCCGTCGGCTTCCGCTACGGCTTCGGCGAGAACGGCGCCGGCGGGTGCGCCTACTGGGAGCAATGCGCGCAATGGCAGTCCTACCAAGACTACCCCGACCAAGTCTTCTCCTCAGCGCACATCCCAACTTTCCTCGCCAACTGCCACCGTCACTTCTGCCACGAATGGCAACGCTACGCCAGCTACTGGTTCCAATACTACTTCACACAAAAGCACGGCATAGAGGCCTTCTCACGCATCTGGAAGGAAAGCAAATACCCCGAGGACCCCATCGAGACCTACACCCGACTCTTCTGCAACGGCGACCTCAACACCCTCTGGGACGACATCTACAACTACGCCGCACGCTGCGCCAACTACGACTTCGACGCCATTCACCAGTACCTCGCCTACAACCCCTCCGCCACTAACTTCTCAACCAAGCTCTTCAAAACCGACGCTGGTTACCAAGTGGCCTACGAGAGCTGCCCAGGCACCACCGGCTTCAACCTCATCCCCATCAACGTCCCAGCCGCTGGCACAACAATCTCGGCTACGCTCACCGGACTCGACCCAGGCTCCGCCCTCGCCGCAGCCGACCCAGGCTCCATAATCGATGGCGACGGCAACAACAAAGGCACCACAACCACCTACAACAGCCAGTCCAACACCGACGAGAGCTTCCGCTTCGGCTTCGTAGCTGTCAAATCCGACGACTCCTGCGTATACTCCGACGTGCAAGCCGGCAAAAATGGCACTGCCTCATTCACCGTACCCGAAGGCGTCGACCGACTCTACCTATGCGTCACCCCTGCTCCTGGCTCCTACAACCGCGCCGAGTGGGACGACGACATGAGCAACGACGAGCAGTGGCCCTACGTAGTCAACTTCTCCAACACCGACCTCCTCGGCAACCTCGAGATTACTCCAGGTGACCCCTCCAGTGTCGATGTCGAACTCTCAGTCAACCTCGACTACTCCTCCTCCGACTACTGCCTCAAGACGTTCAACCTCCTCAACGAGGGCGTAATGGAGAAAATAGCGCAAGCCTTCAAACTCCAACCCGCCGACATCGCAAGCGCCACACTCGCCGCCTCCGACGCCTCCTCCGCCTACGCCGCCGACACCACATGGGTCCCCGCCGAAGGCAAAATAGCAGTAGGCATAACCAACCCCGACGGTTGGGTCACCTACGCCTATAGCGCAAACGGCATAGGCTTCTGGATCGCCGAAGACGGCACAGGCAGCACTTGGGGCTCCTCTCCTATCTACTTCGAATACACCCCAACATCCTACTCCCTCGCCATCGGACACGCACCAGGCGGCTCCAAACAAGGCACCACCTACGTCATCAAACCGACCTTCGTCTACAACTGCGGCGGCACCATCTACAAGGCTGTCATCTCAGTTAGCATGATCTTCTGATTGTTGTGATTTTTGCCCCGCAAAGGCCAATCTCTTATTGCCTTTGCGGGGCTTTTTCGTTATCTTGCGTGCCACTTTCCCCACTTAATCTCCATCCCACAATGAAACATATCGCACTCCTCCCCCTACTCCTCCTCCCCCTACCCCTCACGGCACAGCAAAAACTCTTCTATACCCCCGACACCCTCAAGTCCATCGACTTCTCCAACCCCCATTCCCAATGGTCCTGGAGCCACTCCGCTCAAACCGAGAACATCGTCTACCTCTGGGAACGCGACTTCGGCTTCGACCCCTACAACGCCCCCAACCTCGACTCCCACCCCATGTCCTTCGACCTCGGCAACATCCAAGTCCGGCTCGAAAGCTTCTACCGCTTCTTCCGCGACTCCCTCCAATTCACTCTCCCAGGCAGCATTGCCGACAAATACAAAATGATGGTCATGCTCAACTACTCCCTCGAAAGCACCGCCTACGGCGGCACATACGACGACTTCATCGGCGCACTCTGGGTCTCTCCCTGCCGCATCCAAGACCGCAAACTCAACTGCCTCGCACACGAACTCGGACACTGCTTCCAACTCCAAATAATGGCCGATAAAACCGGCGAGGCTTGGGGCGGCTCAGGCTTCTTCGAGATGACCTCCCAATGGATGCTCTGGCTCGTTAACCCCGACTGGCCCACCGACGAAAACTACCACCTCGAAGCCTTCAAAAAACTCACCCACAAAGGGTTCCTCCATCTCGACAACATCTACCACTCCCCCTACGTCCTCCAATGGTGGGCGCAGCAACACGGACCAACATCCATAGCCCAACTCTACCGCGAAGGCAAAATAGGCGAAGACCCCGCCTTGACCTACATGCGCCTCTACAACCTCTCCCAATCCCAATTCTGCGACGATATGTTCCGGTGCTACCAACACCTCCTCAACTTCGACTTCCAACACGCCTACTCCAACACACGCCCCTACGCCTGCTCCTTCAACTCCCCCACCACCACCTCCCGCGGATGGACAACCCCCGACTCCATCCCCGAAAACTACGGCTTCAACGCCATAAAACTCAACACCCCTGCCCCCGGCCAAAAGGTCACCGCACAATTCAAAAGCCTCGCACAATCCCTCAAATCCGCCGGCTTCCGCTACTCCTTCGTCGCCATAACCGCCGACGACCACTGCCTATACCCCAACCCCTCCTCCGCCCCCTCCTCCAAAATATCCTTCACCGCTCCCTCCGACAAACCCCTCAAAGCTCTCTACTTCCTCGTCATGGGCGCACCTACCTCCCACGACCTCAACCCCGCCTCCCGCCAATTCCCCTACAAAGTCAAATTCTCCACCAAATACTAACCACACCATGCGACACCTCCTTCTCGCCATATCCCTCCTCCCTCTCCTATCCTCCCCCACCCTCGCACAAGGCACTCTCGACGACTACAACCGTGCCTACGCCCTACGCCGCGCATTCTCCCCCGACTCCGTCCTCCACTGGGCAAGGCACATCCAATGGGTCGACTCCTCCCACACCCTCACCTACGACATCATAACCCCAAACGGCCCACAATTCCTCGCCCTCAACGCCGACACTCAAACCCCAACCCCCTACACCTCACGCGCCGAACGCGACAAAGCACTCGGCCTCACCCCCCCCCCCCCCCAGCCACGCTACGGCCGCCACAAAGAACCCCACTGGATGGAAGTCGACGAGGAGCAAACCCTCACTCCCATACCCTCCCCCGATAGCTCCCTCGTCGCATACGTCGAGGGCTACAACATCGTCGTCCAACCCGCCAACAACCCCAACGCACCCAAACGCATCCTAACGCAAGACGGCACCATCGCGCTCTACTACTCCAACCGCATCCAGTGGAGCCCCGACGGCTCTAAACTCTTCGCCTACCGACGCCGACCAGTCCCCAAACGCTACGTCTACTACGTCGAATCCTCACCCGCCGACCAGCTCCAACCCATCCTCCACAAACAAGAATACGCCAAGCCCGGCGACGAGCTGCCTCAGAAATTCCCCGTCATAATCGACATCAACTCCGCCCACGCCGTCGCCGCCGACCCCTCCCTCATCGCCAACCAATACGAACTCGAGTGGATGCAATGGTCCCCCGACGCCTCCGCCGTAACCATGGAATACAACCAGCGTGGGCACCACCTCTACCAACTCCTCTCCATGGACGCACACACCGGCGCGCTACGCGTCATAGTCGACGAACGCTCCGACAAGTTCGTCAACTACCCGCGCATCTACCGACAGTTCATCAACGCCGGCAAACAACTACTATGGACAAGCGAACGCGACAACTGGAACCACATCTACCTCTACGATGTCGCACAAGCACGCCCCATACGCCAAATAACCAAAGGCCCTTGGTGCGTCCGCGAAGTAATCCACGTCGACGAGGATAAACACACCATCCTCTTCTCCGCCAGCGGCATGAACCCCACCGAAGACCCCTACAACATCCACTACTACTCCATCGACTTCAACGGCCGCCACCTCACAAACCTCACACCCGAACCAGCCAACCACAACGCTCAATTCTCCGCCGACTTCCAACTCCTCGCCGACACCTACTCCACACCCTCCACAGCCCCCACAACCAACCTCCGCAACGCCACGGGCAACCTCCTCTCCACCATCGCCAAAGCCGACATCTCCAAACTCCTCAACGCCGGATGGGTCGCCCCAGAAGTCTTCACAGCCAAAGCACGCGACGGCAAAACCGACATCTACGGCATAATCCAACGCCCCACAAACTTCGACCCCTCCCGCCAATACCCCATAATCGAGTATATCTACGCCGGCCCAGGCGACGCCTACACACCCAAGAGCTTCTCCCCCTACAACTGGAGCATGACCTCGCTCGCCGAACTCGGGTTCATCGTCGTGCAACTCGACGCCATGGGCACCGCCTGGCGAGGCAAACAGTTCGAAGAAGTCTGCTACAAGAACCTCAAAGACGCCGGATTCCCCGACCGTGAACTCTGGATTCGCGCCGCTGCCGAGCAATACGCCTACATGGACACCAGCCGCGTCGGCATCTTCGGTGCCTCAGCAGGCGGACAAGAAAGCACCACCGCCGTCCTCCTCCACGGCGACTTCTACAAAGCAGCCTACAGCGCCTGCGGCTGCCACGACAACCGTATGGACAAAATATGGTGGAACGAACTCTGGATGAGCCACCCCATAGACTCCTCCTACGTCCAGTGCAGCAACGTCTTCCTCGCCCATCGCCTCCAACGCCCACTAATGCTCGTCGTTGGCGAACTCGACGATAATGTCGACCCCGCAAGCACCTACCAGGTGGTCAACGAACTTATCAAAGCCAACCGCGACTTCGAGCTCGTAGTCCTCCCAGGCATCCACCACACCATGGGCGAAGCCTACGGCGAACACAAACGGTTCGACTTCTTCGTCCGACACCTACTCCACCAAAACCCTCCCTCCTGGCACCTCATCAAGCAATAAACAACAACCCTACCCCCTAAGCCTATGTTCGCCACACGTCTCCTCCTCTTCCTCGCGCTGACGCTCCCAACGCTCACATACGCCGCGCCACGACACATAACAATGGAGAACGGACTCCCCTCCAACACCGTGCGCTCCATAGCACAAGATGCCGACGGCTTCGTGTGGTTCGGCACCGACGCCGGACTATGCCGCTACGATGGCATTCACGCACGCCTGTTCGTCAACCCCCTCACCGACTCCGACCAATACGTCAGCGCACTCCACGCATGGGGCAGACAACTCCTCATTGGCAACTCCCACGGCGCTTTCGTCCTCAACACCGACTCCGAATCCTTCTCCCTGCTCGACGACTCCATAACCTCACTCGTCTCCTCCTTCGCCATCGATGCCGACGACAACGTATGGGTCGCCACAATGGGCAACGGCCTGTACTGCCACCTCCCACACTCCTCCACAACCAAGCATTTCGACTTCCACGAAGTCAACGGCCTCGTCGCCTCAGTCTATGTCGACCGCGGCAACCAAGTCTGGGCCATACCACGCCAAGGCGGCGACCACATCTTCCGCTACAACCGCGCCAACGACCAGTTCGAAGGCATCCCCCTGCCCAACGGCCTTAGCTCCAACGGCATGTGCATCACGCAAGTGCCCGACGGGCGCATCTTCATCGGCACATGGGCGCAAGGCCTGATTGCTCTATCCGACGACGGCTCCATCCGACAACTCCTCAGCCCCACGCAATTCGGCACCGGCTCCCACATCCACTCACTCCTCCCAACAGCCAACAACACCCTCCTCATAGGCTGCGACAACGGACTCCTCTCCTTCGACATCTCCAACGAGTCCTGGTCCCACGTCACCAACATCACCGACCACTCCGACGCCACACGACGCTTCGTCTACTGCATCCTCTCCGACAACGAGGGCGGACTGTGGACAGGCTCCTTCTACGACGGCGTCAGCTACATCTCCCCAGCCAGCCAACGTTTCACACCCATCGCCACCCCCGACGGCAAAGCCTCCGGACGCATCGTAAGCCGTTTCGCCGAAGACGACTACCACCGCATCTGGATAGCCTCCGACGACGGCGGACTCAACTGCTACGACCTCCCTCACGACCAATTCCTCAACTTCCCAAACGCCAACGCCTTCGCTCGCTTCAACGTCCACGCCCTGCTCCCCGAAAAACAATACCTCTACGTCGGCACCTACGGCGACGGCCTACTCAAACTCAACACACAAACCGGCAACTTCACCACCTACCACCTCGACAACAACTCACCCAACTCCAGCTGCTACGCCCTATTCCGCGACTCTCAACATCGACTGTGGGCCACATCCATGAGCTCCGTCAACCTCTTCAACGACGCCGACAACGCCTTCCACACCGTCAAGGTGCTCAACAGCATGACCATCGACATCAAGGAAGACTCTCGTGGCAACATCTGGTTCGCCACACAAGGCGGCGGACTGTGGCGCCTCTCCCCCTCCAACGAATGGAAAAACTACCTCACCTCGCCCGACTCCACTTCCATACCCAGCAACCAAGTCAACTGCCTCCAACGTGGCTCCACAGGGCAACTCTTCGTCGCCACACAAAACGGTCTCTGCGAATTCCAACCCCTCTCCGACTCCTTCCGCCGCATAACCGTCGGCACCGAGAAACAAGATTTCAGCGGCATGGCCGTATATCAAGATGAACTATGGCTCACCTCGCCCGTAGGCGTCATCCGCTACTCCGCCTCCGGCAACATCCAAGTCTACAACCGCCACGACGGCCTCCAAGACCTACAATTCCAACCCAACGCCTGCCACGTCGCCTCCAACGGCAGCATCTGGCTCGGACTAACAAGCGGCATTTGCTCCTTCTTCCCCTACCGCATAAAAGCCAATAAGACCGAACCGCCCGTCTTCATCACCTCCATCCGACTGCTCGACAAAACTCTCCAGCCAGGCTCCCCCAAAATGCCCAAACCACTCCACCAAGACGGCTCCATATCACTAAGCCACGACGACGTGATGTTCACCATCAACTACGCCGCACTCAGCTTCGTCTCACCAGAGAAAAACCAATACTCCTACACCCTCGAAGGCTTCGACCAAACTTGGCACCACGTAGGCTCCACCACATCCGCCACCTACACCAACATCCCCGCTGGCTCCTACACCTTCCGCGTCCGCGCCACAAACAACGACGGCGTTTGGTCCTCTCACGAGGCCTCTCTCCACATCCTCGTTAGCCCCCCCTTCTACTGGTCCTGGCCCGCCAAACTCCTCTACATCCTCCTCGCTGCCACTCTCGTCTACCTCTACATCCACAACCAAATCCGACGCAACGAGCGGCGACACCAAAAGGAAATACAGCAACTCAACGAGTCCAAAGACCAAGAAGTCCGCGACGCCCGACTGCGCTTCTTCACCACCATCTCTCACGAGATCCGTACCCCCGTATCCCTCATCATAGGCCCACTCGAGAACCTCATGGACGAATGGGCCAAAGTGAGCTCACAAATCAAGGACTCCGACGCCATATCCTCCACCCTCGACGTCATAAACCGCAACGCACACCGTCTGCTCGACCTCATCAACCAGCTCCTCGACTTCAACAAAGTCCAACGCGAAGCCCAACTACATTTCCAACCCACCAACATCGCCTCCGTCATGCGCTCCGTAGCCGAACGCTTCGAACCCGCAATGGCACTCCGACACATCTCCCTCACCACCAACTACCCCTCAGCCGACTTCTCCGCCACAGTCGACCAAGAGGGCATAACCAAAATCATCTCCAACCTCATGGCCAACGCCATGAAATACACCAACTCGCAAGTCTCACTCTCCTGCCTGCTCACCTCCAACGACCACTTCTCCATCGAAGTCGCCGACAACGGCCCAGGCGTAGCCCCCGAAGAGCAATCCAAAATTTTCGCACCCTTCTACCAAGCCAACGACAATAAACCCGGCACAGGCATTGGCCTCTCAATAGTCCAAACTCTCGTCGACGCACACCACGGCTCCGTCACCGTGTCCTCCGCCAACAACCACGGCGCTCGCTTCACCGTGACACTCCCCATCGACCAACCCGATGCCTACGCACCCAACCCCGGGCTACCCGTCAGCACCCCCACGCCCGAACCACAACCCGCACCCGCCGACACCACACCCTCCACTCCCAACCAGCAAACTCTCCTCGTAGTCGACGACGACCAAGACCTACGCAACTTCCTCGAATCCAACTTCGCACCACAATACACCGTCAAAACCGCTGCCGACGGCAACGAAGCCCTCGCCATACTCGCCCAAGGCCCCGTCGACCTCATCGTGAGCGACTGGATGATGCCCGAAATGGACGGCGCCGAACTTTGCCGACGCATCCGCAAAGACATCAACATCTGCCACACACCCTTCATCATGCTCACCGCCAAAACCGACAACGACAGCAAAGCCGAAAGCATGGACTGCGGCGCCGACACCTACATCGAGAAACCCTTCTCCATAAAATACCTCATGGCCTCCATCCGCAACCTCATCGAGGTCCGACACCTACTCCAAGAAAAATTCTCACTCTCCCCCACAGCCCCAGTATCAGCCATCGCCACATCACCTCTCGACGACGAGTTCCTCAACAAAATGAACAAAGTCATCGAGGACAATATGGACAACGCCGACCTCAGCGTCCAATTCCTCGCCACCGAAATGGGTGTCAGCCGCTCCGCACTATTCCTCAAAATCAAAAGCCTCGCCGGCATGACACCAAACGAGATGATCACACTCGTCCGACTCAAAGCCGCCGCCCGCATGCTCCGCGAACACCGATACCGCGTCAACGAAATATGCTACCGCGTCGGCTACAACTCCCCAAGCTACTTCTCCAAAAGCTTCCAAAAACAATTCGGCATGAAACCCCTCGAATACGCCTCCGCCACCTAAACCCC